>CAZPXJ010000047.1:0-19440 GCA_964590855.1 uncultured archaeon | reverse complement strand
TTAACAAAATCATTCCTTAACCATTTTACTCCTGAGTGGTGCTCTGTTTTTTCTAGACAATGTTCTTTCTTCTCTGTAATCTTTCCACATACTGTACATTTATTCATTTTTTGAATAGTGCAAGCAAAAACACTATCAGTATACGCACCAATGAATCCACCAATAATTACAGGAACAATATAAACCCATAGTGTAGATGGAAAATTGAAAACAGCTGATTCTTGTGCAAGTACATCAATTTGAGCTATCCCCAAACCAATAAAGGCTATGATTATAGCTCCTAGTATAGATGCAACTATCCCTAAGAATGAGATTGCACCTGGTGTTCCTCTAGGAACTGTTTTCCATGGTTTGGTTGATAAACGTGGTTCGAACTTAGAGAGAGCCCCTATCTCTGTTCCTAATGTGTCTGCAAGACTTACAGCTATAGATCCAGCTCCTGCAATCATGAACATAGCTTCAGTTCGGATAAGAACAATGAGAAAAGCCATTACAGCTGGAATAATACTATTAACCATTGCTTGCACACTATCTCTTGCAGTATCTCCTTTTTCATATTCTTGACTAACACTTTCTTTTGATTTTCTTCCTATAAAGGATGAAAGACTTCCAAGACTGAAGAATGTGAAATACATCGCTCCCCAAGTCCAAGAACCTAGCCCAAAAATGACGATCCCAAAGTAAAAACCAGCCATTCCTCCATCCCAAGTGAGAGCTTTGAAGTATATACTAGTTATTGCGATTACTAAAGCGATTATTGCAGCAATTATGATTGATATGATAGAAAGAGCTTGGTTTAGATTAATGAGATTTTCTTCAAATAATTTATAGAGTCCAAAGAGTACAACAGCATTAGCTGCAGGAACAGCAATGTTGTCAAATCCTTTAGGAGTTAATGCTTCAATAAAAGCTGTAACAAAGCCAGTTAAAAGGCCTATATAGATACAAACTGCAACTGATTCAACTGTCCTAAATAGTATCAAACAACCGATTGTTACTGATATAAATGTTGCAAAAGCAGCTGCCCAACTACCCAGAAGAGTCTTGGTTCCTCCAAAGATTTTGTAAGCTTTATTGTTCCCAAATCTTGACCCTATGACTGCACTAATTCCATCCCCCCAGACTAATGGAAGGAATGATCCAAGAAGGATAACATTATTTTGATTGTTGGGATCAGGATCGAAGAAAATTGCAACTAAAACGGTAAGAGAGATTGCATAGAATACTGTCCCATAAGTGTGACCTGATTCTACACCTTTGAGTTTAAATTTCTTGACTGGTGATGCAGGACCAGTAAAGTAAGTAAAAGGTATAAAGAAAATTGGACCGATTAAAGCAAACCAATTATTTGTAAATACAAACGGAAAAATCAGTACTACATTTCCCACAGAAAGATGAACTATCTTTCTTGATGTTGCTCCTGATACTTTTTCTTTTCTTCGTAATACTTCTGCTAATGTTAGGGAAGATAGAACAAAAACAAATAGACCTATTAATCCATATATATTGCTTAGCTCAATTGGTGTTGTAAAACTGTAATCCATGTTGTTTCCTCAGATATAAATGGGTTAACCCTTACTCTGCTTAATTGTGAAATCAAGATGGTTAAAAGTCTACTGCTCGCTAAATGCGTCTCCTTTTTCGAAACTTTCTAATGCTTTAACCTTATCAACAGCTGATTCCATACCTTCACAACGTGGATGGTAAAATTGTTCACAGTTTCTGCATACTTGTTCGTTCTTACGATCTCTGAATCTTGTGAAGTAAACTCGGCTAGAGAAATAGATTAACCCAGTTATTAGAATGACTGCAAATGCTCCCCAATCCATTCCTTTGGTTAAGGCAACGATTGCTAGAATAACCGATAATCCTGCGCTAATCATTGCTATACCTAATAAGAATCTACTGATATCCTTAAACCATCGTGGAGGCCTGAGAAACGCACTAATTGGAGTAAAAATGAACATTACGTTGGTAGCTATGAATGCTATCCAGAAACTAATATGGAGCACAAAAACGACGATGGGGGCAAGAATCAAACCAAAAATCATCCCACTATATAGATTTACACAACCTCTGCAAACTTTCTTTCCTTTAATTGTATAAACATGATCATCAAATTTAGAGCAAAGTGGATGATGAGCTAATCGATAAGGTGATAGAGCCCATTTTTCACGTTTAGTTAACTTTCTTGGTTTTTGGACCACTCAGTTCACCTGAATTAATTAAAGAAATAGTTCTAGTTACCAAATCTGCAATAATCCCTTGTAATAATAGTTTCGTTTCAGCTTCAGTATACCTAGTCTTATTTAACAAATTTTGAACAATATTAGTGTACAGCAACTCAGCATTCTTAATAGAGATATTGTCTTCGAATTCAGATTTTTCTTTATCTCTAAGAGATTTAATCAATAGATTTTGTTTCAATATGATAATCTCTTTTTGCTCCTTTTTAGTTGAAATTGACCAATCAATTTCAACTAAGTATTTCTTTGATATAAAGCCAAATAGTATGCTATAATATACTATGTCCAGAATCAACATTGAGTCACGAAAATTTATTGTTTTCTGAGTTTTTTTCTTCTCTAGTTTTTCAAGTATATCTTCAATTAGGACTTGCTTTCTTACAACTCTTGAAAACAATGAATATAACTTATTACCATTTTGAAGTAAAGGAAAGTATTTTTCCCTTTCTTCCTGTTTTGCTTGAACAAGATTCAACATTAGAAGGAAATAAGGATTTAAATGAACATCAACTAAAATATTGTGATTTTTGAATGTACTATACAGTTTATCTAATTTTGATAAAGTAAGTTTTCCAGTTGCGAGAAGTGAAATTAGTTCAAGATAGAAAGTTGGTATCAAAACTTCCTCAGACAATAGGTTGTAGTCTTTACTTGATGTTTTAGTCACCCTATCATTCTCAGTATATTGTAAAGTACGAATAATTATATCTAAAACAGATTTTCTGCTAATGTGAACATATTGACCTAGTTCTCTGGCTGAAGCTATACATCCAGAGAAGTTTGAATAATTCCAATCAATACCAAAAAGTAGGTCTAAGAATGCAATCGAAGTCGGATTCTTAAGTTTTAAAGATAATTTTAATCCTTTTTGAGCTAATACCTTTGCTTCTTCCAACCTCTTTGTCACATAGAGTATTTGTGATTTTGAAAAATGAATAGCTATTAAGCTTTCATCATCTTGAAAGAGTGTGGCAAGGTTTTCCAGTTCATCTAAGACCTGCAAAGAATTTTCGTAATTTTTATTTTTGAACCAATATTGACTCTTCAAATGCATGAGTTTAGCAATCTCTGAAATGTGATGCTTCTTTTTATCTCCATCAAATGCTTTTGTAGCTTCCAAGGTTTTGTCTATCATGGTATTTGCTTGTTTCGAATTACCATTGTGAAGCAATGATTCAATTAACAATACAATCATAGATAGATTTTGACTAGTAATCTTATTTTCAGGAATCATTTGAAGATAATTCAAACTTTTAATTACTGAAACGTAGTTTTTGAGATTAAAGAACATCTGTGCTTTGGTGTTTAAAACGGTTTGCTCTCCTTTCTGATGCCCTATTTTTCTAAATATTCTTTCAGCTTTAGATAGATAAGAGAGAGCGTTCTTTTCACTTAGCATATTTGCATATGTAGATCCTAAATTGAATAAAATCGTTGCTTGTCCTAATAAATCCTTATTCTTTGAACGTATTTTTAAGCTTCTTTTGTAATAATCAATAGCTTGATCATATTCACCTAAGTAGAAGAATAACCCTCCTAAGCCAGAATAACCTTGAGCTAATCCATTCTCGTTTTTATTTTTATTATCGATTTTAATAGCTTCCTCAAATAAAGACTTACTCTGCTCAAAAGTACCTTTTTCAAGATAGAGATTTGCTAGATTATGAAAAATCGTTGCTTTTGTGTTTTCATCCAAGCTATCTTGATAATCTTTGAGTATTCTATCGTAAATTTGGAGCGATTTTCCCTTGTCTCCCAATCTCCTAAGAATCTTAGCTCTTTGTATTTCAACATGAATTAATTCCTCAGTGGGACTAGACACTTCTGTCATTAGTTTTTTACACTGTAAAATATCTTCAAGAGCTTGTTTATTATTGCTCAGGTTATAATTTGATTGAGCTGATAAGATTAACAGTTCTTTTTTCTGACTAATGTCTTCTAATTGTGCTAAATTTGATTTGACTAAACTAGAAACCTCCCCATACTTCTGCTGATTAAACAATTCTTTGATCTGAGCTAGGAGAGAGTTTGACATTTTTTCATCATCAGAGAAAAATATGGAGAAGATATTATCTATCTTCTAATACAATCGTGCCAGCTAAATAGTCCCCAATTCTTCGACCTTCATCATTACACAACGGAACAATGAAATCAATTCCAAAGAGAACTCCTAAACATAGAGTTCTAATGCATGACTGTCCTACTGTAATAGGTAGTCCACTATCATAATCCACTACTCTGATTTTCATTATAGATTTTCCAAAAGACTTTCCTCTTTCTGGAATTACATCTCTGAAACACCATAGCGGTGGGCATAGATTGTAGAGGATATCATCAATTAGTAAAGCAAGACATCGATCCATGTAACTTGCTTTTAATTGTATATAATTTGCAGGTAAAACAGCTTGCTGAGCGGGTTGAACATATGGATATGCTGCTGGTTGTACTCGTGCATATGGTCCTGAGTGTTCAGGTGCTGGTTGTACAGGTTCTGCTTGTTGAGCTTTAGCTGATGGAACTGATTCCTCAACAAGTTTATGCCCACAATTCAAGCAAAATTTGTCTTCTGGTGCAATAGAGCTTCCACAATTAGGACAGAAATATTTTTTCGACATTGAATGAAACACCCTTCTTTATATTTTGTACTATTGGTATATTTAAGGGTATTTTAATGAAAATGAATAAAAATCTTTCTCGTGTTTAAATATTCTTTACTTATTTAGATTGTTTGATGATTTTCTTATAGATTTTGACAAGATTTCTTCCAATTACTGGATAGTCGTAATTTTTCAATGCATGATTTTGAGATTTAAAAGTGAACTCCTCAATTTCCTTCTTATTATGTGCGATTTGAAGTACCTTATCAACAATTTGCTCCTTTTTATTTGGAGGATACAACCATCCACTATCTGGAGGTAACATTTCATTCATAGGTGGACGATCCATTGCTATTACAGGCAACCCCGAAGCCATAGCTTCAATTAATGGAGTTCCAAAGCTACCCTCTCTTGAAGGATAGAGTAGAATATTACTCACATGATATGCTAATATTAATTCTTCATCCTTGATGTAACCTGTAATTCGTATTGCATCTTCAATATTCAAACTAACAACCTTTTCTTTGATGTCTTTGAGCAGGGGACCATCCCCTATTATCAAGAAAATTGTATCAGGTTGTCTCTTAAGAATTTCAGGAAAGTATTCTATGACATCGTATTGTGATTTACGAGTTATAAATGGACCTTGGAGTAATATGGTTGTTTTCTCTTGAGCTAAATCATATTTATCTCTGAATTCTTCAGTATCTTCTATTTTGGGTATTTGCGAGAATTTCTTGCAGTTTAAAGGATGTTGAACTATGATAACTTTTTCTTCAGTTTGACTTGGAAGACGTTTAACCTTATCGAGTAGAGATTTTGAATTTGTAATTATGATATCGCAGTATTTAACAATTTTTCTTAGAAGTTTGGAATATGGTCGTTTTACCCACAATCTAGATTTGAAATTTCCTGTAGTTACGGCACCATGAATTGATACAACCAATGGGATATCCAATTCTTCTTTCTTCTTTGCAATTGCAAAAGATAGAGCTGCAACTTCCATGGCATGAACCAAGGAGATTTCTTTCTCTGCAGATAGTTCAGTAAAAACTTCGTATGCTTGTTTAGAAAATTTTCTGTGATTTTTCGCATTGAAATTGGTTAGAGTACTGTAAGCCCCTCGTGCAGATATCTGTTCAGGTAGAAAATAGAAATGGATGTTTTCTCGATTCATTAAATCATCGTCAACAGATAACTTGGTTGTTGTTGCGATGTGAATTTCTATATCTTGATTTGCTAATGCTTGAATTAGAGAATAAGAATACCTACGAAGTCCAGCCATAGGACCAATATACGGTGGTCCTATTTCTATCGTAGAAACAAAGATAGAGAAATCCATATGTTATGTAAAAGCTTACCTAAAAAAGAGTTTTGGTGAGTTTTTTCACACCCGACTTGGAAAATTTTTGTTCAACCGCAATAATAAAAGAATCGATAGAGGAAGTTAATCATAATGAATGAATTACAGAACAATCAGTTTCATCAATATAGGTTAAATCATGAAATAATTAAACTATTTACTAGTTCATTTAAGAAAATCTACGAAAGTAAGAAGTAATCAACAAAAAACAGATACCTGGAATAATTACCTGTTATTTACGTATGACTTTAATTCCTCAGAGATTCTTGATGCCTTCTTAAAATCTGGAGCAAGATAATTCAATAGATCTCTTGGTACTCCTTTTCTACTAAAAATATTAGTTAGAATTTCATCTAAGACTTCATTCTTCAAATCTGGATTGTGAAGCATTTCTTTAACAGAGTTTATTTTCATACTGTTAGGAAGATTGTCTTCTAACATTGTTATTGATGACCAAGCTTGAAGGGTAGAATAAACTGACATGTCAGTAGTAACAATGTCCAAAGCCATTCTGAAGCGCCATTTTTTGACCTCTAAGGGAGAATTATCATTTGCGATAGCTCTACCCAATTTCATAGCGTTATCTTGTGTCGGCTTAAGACTGTATTCTTCAAGTAAGTTCCTAATTGTTTCTTTGGATGGTTTATTTTCCACGCTAATCCCCAACGTTATCAAGTAACGTACAGGTTCGCGTCTATATATATGTTATTCTTCAATTAAATAAAAATGGCAGTTTTAGGGGTTGTAGAAGTGCCACCTTCTTATAATACACCTTCCGTTAAAGATGACTATGACAAAAGGTGGGTAAAAAAAACTCTAACTAACCTTTCCGCAAGGTTTTACATGTTTTTATCAGAAATTTTTGTTCTAGATAGTACTTCAAAGCTTATAGGTCAAAATATCCTTAGAAGAGTGAAAAAGGGTGAAAGTGTAAGACTCGAGACCTCTTACCTTACTCCTTTCAAGATTTGAAGATATTATAGAAAGCTAAAATGGAATAAATCGCAGTTCCTTTCCATAAGATATCTTCATCTAAGTCGAATTTTGGATGATGATGAGGGTGAATAATACCTTTTTCTTCATTATATAAGCCAAGAGCTATGAAAGCACCTTTTGTCTTGTTAAGATAGAAAGCAAAATCCTCTCCCCCCATAGTTAGATCTACTTCTTCAACTTCATCAAGAGGTTTCAGAATCTCTATTACATCTTCTACACTCTCATCATGATTGATTGTAGGAGGATAATAAACTCCGTCAATTGCATATTCAAACTTACCTTCACATCTCCAAGCATGACTGTAGCCTTCAATAATTTCTTGCATTCTCTTTAGTATGAAATCTCTGACTTCATTACTGAATGTTCGAAAGGTTCCTTCCATTTTTGCAATACTTGGTATAATATTGTGGGCATCACTTCCTTCTAACATAGGGATAGAGATAACTGCTTTATCTAATGGATCAATTTCTCTACTCACAATTTTTTGAATTGCATTGTAGATGTCTACCATAACTGCTGTTGGATCAAATGTTTGATGAGGTGAAGCAGCATGACCACCTTTACCTTTAATCTCTATCTTAAATTGATCAGCTGATGCTAAGAAGGGTCCTTTTCTTGTTCCAATAACACCAGTTGGTAGTTCTCTCCAGACATGAATACCAAAAATTTGATCTACATCTTCAATGTGACCTTCTTTAACTATCTTTTCTGCACCTCCACCACCTTCTTCAGCTGGTTGGAAAATAAGCTTAAGCTTACCTTCAAGCTTATCTTTATGCTTGTAGATTATGTTAGCAGCTGTAAGCAACATAGCTGTATGGGCATCATGACCACAAGCATGCATTTTACCAGGAATTTTGCTACAATATGGTTTATCATTATCCTCAGTAACATTAAGTGCATCAATGTCTGCACGCAGAGCAATAGTCTTTCCTTCTTTACCAGAATCGATAATTGCAATCAATCCAGTTCCTGCAGTTTTGATTACATTATAACCTATCTTGTTTAATTCCTTTTCAAGATACGCGGAAGTTTGCACTTCTTCAAATCCAGTTTCAGGATTCATGTGGAAGTGTCTTCGTTTTTCAATAACATATTCTTCCATGTCTTTTGATTCTTTTATTAAAACCTGTTTGAATTCATTGATGTCCATGAGATTGTTGAGTTTCTTCGCTATTTTTACTTTTCTCTAATACTATGAACTTTAGGCGTTAATTCTGAGGTCATAGAATTACATTTCTACCATGATGTAAGATTGAGTGGATAAAACCTTAAAATGAACACTCAGAGTAGCGATTTGTATTTGTGGAGGAAATACAAAAATGAGTAACAATGAATACGATGTTATTGTCGTTGGAGCAGGATGTGCAGGTCCAGCGGCTGCAAAAAAAGCAGCTGAATTGGGGTTGAGTGTTTTAATGCTAGAAAAATCCCAAGTTCCAGGAGAGAAAAATGTTTCGGGAACATGCTTGAATGGTGCAGCGATATTGGATCCTGATTTACACTATATTGTTGAATGTCCTACTGAACGATTAATACGCGAAATGAGAACCTATCATATCAATGATGACAGGACAACAGTCTTTCATGAAATTCCATCTGAAGGAGTATTGTTACTGTCTGTAAGAAGAGATCATCTTGATTCTTGGCATACAGAAGAAGCTAAGAAAGCAGGAGCAGAAGTAAAACTATCAACAACTGTAGTTGATATTATTGAAGAGAATGATTACATTAAAGGTGTAATTACAGAATCTGGTGAAAAATATTTTGGTAAAGTTATAATTGATGCAGCTGGAGTCAATTCTATTGTTGGTCGTAAAGCTGGTTTAATTCCAAAGAGAAAAGGAACAGATATGATTCTCTATATCACTGCTGCTGTAAAATTAGGAGAAGAAATAATTAACGAACGATTTGGTGATTGTATTGAATACTATCTCTCTCCAGGTATCCAACATAAAACATGGCCTTGGATTTTTCCAAAGAAAGATACAGTAACAGTGGGGACTGGTGGCTATATGGATGAGAATCTTATCAATGATGAATTTCCAAATGTAAAGAAATACATGGATAATTTCATGAATCTTCCAATAGTTAAGAAGAAACTTGAAGGTGGAGATATAACTGCTTGGGGATTACATCTTGAGTATGATGAAGCAATCAAACGAAGAGTAAGAAATGGATTGATTCTAACAGGAGAAGCTGGTGGTTTTGTTATACCTTTCCTTGGTGAGGGTATGCCTGAAGCATTCTTTACTGGAATTTATGCAGCAATCTCTGCAGCTGAAGCGATAGAAGCTGGTGATTATTCTGAATCAAAACTATCAGAAAGATATGAGCAGCTGATTGGTGACAATTTCTTTATGCAAGCATTCAGACACATTGCTGCAGTAAACAAAGAAGCAGCTCTTAGTAAATCTGATGAAGATATTACTAAAATGATGCAACAGGTGATCATGGGTGGAGGGTTCATATCAAGTGCTATTCACACAATGTGGATGAAAGGTGTGGAAGATGAAAACATGGATTTAATTCAAGAAGCATATGACTTTCAAGAATTGATAGTACCATATGCATCAGTTGATCCGGATTTTGAAGATCTCATTAAAGAGAGGGGTAAAAAATGAATGTAGAAATGAAATACAACTACTATCCAGGTGATACTGGTGAGTTCATCAAAGTAGATGAGGACAAATGTGTTGGTTGTGGTGAGTGTGCCAAATTCTGTACAGCAGGTGTGTGGGAAGCCGATGGAGCAATTTATCGACCAGTTAACCTCAAGAAATGTTTAGAGTGTGGTGCTTGTTGGAATGTTTGTGACTATGATGCAGTCATCTTTGGTGATCCTAAAGGTGGTACTGGAGTACGTTTCAGTTACGGATAGGTGCTTAACATGGTAAATATGGATGAAGTAATGGAAACTTTGGAGAAACAAAAAGATAAGTATACACATCCAAGTGTAGCCAAACATTTCCAAGACTGGAATAAAAAATTGCAATATCACTTTACTGACATTGATGAGTATTATGTTATAGAATTAGTCAATGGCCAACCTCAACCCGTGGTAAAGGAAAAGCTGGACAATCCAGATATCTCGTATGCAATGAGTACAGATACTTTTCTAAAACTGAATAGGGGAGAAATTACAGGTTTCAAAGCATATCAAAGAAAGCTTCTGAAAATTAAAGCCACTATGCCTGAAACTATGAAACTACAGAAGTTAGATAAACTCTAACTCTTTTTCTATTTTTTTGTTAAAGGATAATTTTTAAGTGGATACAAGGGTAACTATCTCTGAATACTATGACTGAGCTACGTGGAATTGTCAAGGGGATGGATTGTGCTAACTGCGTAGCTAAAGTAAGGAAGAATATTGAAAACCTTCCAGGCATAGAAGATGTGAAAATCAATCTCGTTTCAACAAAATTGATTGTAGATTATAATGAAGAAGACTCATCAGAACGAGATATAATTAAGGTAATCAAGCGTAGTGGTTACGGTTTTGATAGATCTTATAAGCACAAATCATTCTTTAACCTTAAACACAATAGAAATTTGTCTTTCTTTCTAGTTGGTGCTGTTTTTCTAATAATCGCTTTGTGTTTTGATTATCTAGGTGTAGAACATTTCCATCCGTTATTTTATCTTCCGATTATAATCATAGGTGGTATTCCAATTTATATCAAAGCCTTTGCTTCAATTCGAGCAAAAACTATCGATATTGATATTTTAATGGTTATTGCGGTAATTGGTGCAATGATTATTGGTTTCTGGGAAGAAGCTGGAGAAATAATTGTTCTTTTTACACTTGCAGAACTTCTTGAAGCCTTTTCTATGGATAAAGCTAGGGAGTCCATTAGATCCTTAATGGATCTAGCTCCTCCAACTGCAACTCGATTGTTGAAAGGAAGAAAACATGAGGAAGTTCCGTTAGAGGATTTAGTAGTAGGAGATAGAGTAAGTATTAAGCCAGGTGGGAGAGTTCCAATTGATGGAAAAGTTGATTGGGGGACCACAACTGTAGATCAAAGCCCAATAACTGGAGAATCTTTGCCAATCCACAAGAAAGTGGGGAATCAAGTGTTCTCTGGTTCAATCAATCTTGATGGTTATATCATTATCAGAGTAACTAGCATGCCAGAAGAAAGTACAGTTGCTAGAATAAGAAAATTGATTGAAGAAGCTGAACAACAGAAATCTAATAGAGAACAATTTATTCAGAAATTTGCTAAATATTATACTCCTATTATGGTGGGAATAGCTCTGCTAGTCTTCTTAATTCCTGGAGTATTTCTTAATATTCCCTTCGTTATGTCAGTACTACAAGATTGGTTATACTATGCTATAGTAATCTTAGTTATATCTTGTCCTTGTGCTCTTGTACTCTCAACTCCAATAACTGTTGTGACAGCTATTACTAGAGCTTCAAAACTAGGTGTTTTAATTAAGGGTGGAAAATATCTCGAAGCTATATCTGACATAAAAACAATAGCGATGGATAAAACAGGTACTCTTTCAACAGGAAAACTTAAACTATACAAAACTGAAGCATTTGAAGGTTATTCAGAGAAAGAGGTGATAGAACTTGCCTATAGTCTGGAAACTCATTCTGAACACAAGATAGCTGAATCAATAATACAACGAGGAAAAGAGCTGAATGTTAGGCAACTGGGTTTCAAAGATGTTAAAATTATGCCTGGTATGGGAATCCAAGGAACTAGAAAGAATAAGACATTCTATATTGGAAATGAAGCATTAATTGACAATGTAGTAGGTTTAGAATCTTGTGATCTAGATTGTGAAGAAAGTGAAAGTGTAGTAAGTTATGTTTTAGAAGATAAAAAGATAATCGCGCATTTGCATATGTCTGATGAATTGAGAAGTGAAACTAAAGAATCCATTGATGAACTAAAGAAGTTAGGTATTAAGGAAATTATTATGTTGACTGGGGACAATGAAAAAGTTGCTTCTAAGATTGCTGAAGAGCTCGAAATATCCTATAGAGCAGAATTATTACCAGAACAAAAAATGCAGTTTATCCAAAATCTAAAGGATCAAAACAAATCTGTTGTTATGATTGGTGACGGGATCAACGATTCTCCTGCTCTTACTTTAGCTGATGTAGGAATAGCCATGGGTACTGCTGGAACTGCAATAGCCATTGAAACAGCTGATATTGTTCTATCTTCAGATAATTTATTCAGTATTCCCTACTTGTTTAAATTGAGTAGAGATACTAAAAGAACAATACAACTCAATATTGCCATTTCTTTGTTTATCAAGTTCCTGTTCTTTGTTTTAGTATTTTTGAGTGTAGCTATTCCTAGCATCGCTTTTTTCTTCGGAAACTCACTTCTGTGGCTTTCAGTCTTAGTTGGAGATATGGGTGCATCGTTACTGGTTATTCTAAATGCTATGTTAGTGGGAAGAAAAGGCTACCAAAAGCAGAACTAATTGACCAAGAAGTAAATTAATAAATATTTTAACTTAAGGTGATATGGTAAATAATGAGTAAAGCAGATAAAACATTAAGTAAACCTGTAGTTTATATTCTAATAGCATTGGTTGTATTAAGTTCTATTTTTGCAATTATGATGTTTGGTCCTGGTCCTGGACCTAATGATTCTCTTTTTGATACTTCTCTGCGTTATTATACTAAAGGTACAGAAGAGTTATACTATGTTGATTATGCACAAGATATAATCCAAGATATAAGGGAAATGGGTGTAGATGTTACTGGTTTACCCTCGGAATATTCTATCTTTCTTGATGAAGTATATGGGTCAAAAGAGTACGATATGGCTATAGTGGAATTTGAGGGTGTAAATTCTCCGAAACTCGATATCTTATTTAAAGAAGGTTCGAGTGACAATATCTTCAATTTTGAGGATGCTATGGATAATGGTACCACAAAGAACTTATTGAATAACATCACAATTGAAACAGATTTTATAGCAAGAAAAACGCTGCTTTACCAACTTCAAGAACATCTTATGACCAATATTCTTCCAATGATACCTTTGTTCACCCCAGTGAGAACCTTTGCTTATTGGGACAACATACTAGGTTTCACAAGTACAATGGGTATATCACACAGTTTACCCTACATGACCTTTGATGGCTTACATGAATTCCAAACCTCAACTGATGAGTTATTCATTGGTGCAGGTAGATGGTTTGATCTTAGCCCTCTATCAATGATTGAAGATTCTGAAAAACTGATTGTCTCTTTAATGATGGATAAACTAATAGAATTAGATGAAAAGGGAATGGCTACAAAATCTGGTTTAATTGATAATTGGGAATACTATAATGATACAACTCTTCTACTTCATGTGCGTGACAATGTAAATTGGCAATCTGATATTGATGGTCTCTTTACAACTGAAACTTTGACTGTCGATGATTTATTGTTTACTCTCGATTTGTACAGAGATAATGAAGCTTATCCTAATGCTGATCTTTTCAATTGGATTGAATCTTATGAAGCATATAATAGTTCAACAGTAGCTATTTACATAGATTCCTTCCCATCTACACCTGAAAAAGAACCTTATGCTTTTGCTATTGAGGACCTGTCAATTTATCCTTTCCCAGAGTATTATCTGAACGTTGAACCAACTGTTCATGAAATCTTGAACTCAGCAAGATGGACAAAATTCACAGATAATCCTTTTGGAACAGGAAAATACTATTTCAATTCTACAGAAAGCCAAGTAGATCTTGCAGCAGTTTTATACAGATTTGATGATTGGCACGGAAATGGGATGATACCTGGATATCCCACAGACTTAGCATTTGACATGATTGAAGTACAAATGTATGAAGATAGTTATACTATGCACCTTGCACTTCAAGAAGGTCGAATTGATTTAGCTGATTTCAAAAAGAATCCTATCATCGAAGATGCAATACCTAATGATAATTTTAAGGTAGAGTTCAAGGTAGAAAACTCTCTGATATTCTTAGCTTTTAATCTTCAAAACGATATTTTCGGTGGAGCGAACAACTATAAACCAACAAATGAAACTGGCGTGAGTAAGGCGTTAGCAATAAGAAGAGCTGTTGCTTCAGTATTGCAGAAATCTCTAACTAATTCGCGTCTGCACAACGGTTATTACAATATAACTGATTCTCCTCTTCCAACTTATTATCAAGATTACTACTATACAGGAGTAAGCAAATATAATTACGATATCAATCAAGCAATAGAATATCTGATCCTAGCAGGGTTCAACATTTCAACAGCTAACCCAACAGAAGAGTCTAGTTTCAGCTTCATCAGCACTGTCATAAGTCTAGGGGTTGTCTCACCAATCTTAGTACTTATAATTAATCGGAAGAAAAAACAAGTGAAGATACATGACTAGAATAAACGAAATAGGGTTAGTGGATTTGAAGGGCAAACCATTGATCCAATCTTTTAGCGGAAGTGGAGCAATAGGTACCATTCTATCTGCCTTTCTCATAAAATCCTTCGAGATGGAACAAGTAGCAGTAATCCATGCTGACTCAGTTCCTCCCGTAGCAATGGTTAAAGAGGGGTTAATTGAACATCCCATCAGATTGTTTCAATCAGAGAAGCTTGCTTTGATGACTTGTGAAGTATCTATCCCCTATAACATCCTACCAGAATTTCTTAATACATTGATTGAATATTATATAGAGAAAGAATCTTCATTTATTGTTCCTGTAGGCGGACTACCTGTGTTACCAGATAATTTTGACAATGGTACATGTTATGGAGTTGCCAATAATTCCGAAATGTTAACATTTCTAGAGACCAAAGGTGTTCCTTTATTAGAAGAAGGAGTGATTTATGGCTCCGTGGTTGAAGCTCTAGAACTTTGCCACATTCATGGATTTAATTCTTGTTTCGCTCTTCTTTCAGAATGTGATCCCGGTACAGCTAGCTATCATGCCTCAGAGAAAATTCTTCTACACCTAGCACAAATATTTGATTTTAAATTTGATGAAGTGCAATTTTCGGAAGTAACAAATACTATCAAAGCTAGAATTGAAGAAAGTACCAGATATCTGAGAGAAGATAGCATGGATAAAACAAGAGAAAGCCATCTGTAAGTTCCGACAAAAATAAAGTGTCACTTAAACGCTCTTTTTCGATTATTGGGGCGTTTTTGTCGCATTTTGAGGGGTCTGTTACAGCATGAAAAACATTTAAATAGGTCAGAGGATAAAATATTATAGGTCAAGGGTTAGGCTAGAATAGGGCTTAATGGTAATCTAAAAGGGAACTGCAAACTGAACAGGAAGAGAAATCCGAAGTTTCAACCCTCCCAAGGGTATTCGGGAACTATGGTTGAACCCCTTTTTAGATGGTTTGAACCCCCATTGGGCTTAGTTAAGACCTCCTAAGCCTGAAATCCCCCAGAACCAGACTCGTGTTTGGTTTTAACAGACATCTTCTGTCTGCCAGAATTTTGGCGGCTTGAGGGCTGTCGAAATGGAACCCCCAACCAAACCCTCGAAACTTCGAGCTAGAATCTCCTTCCTGTTCAGGCAGAAATCCCTTAGGGGTTTTTTCTTCTTTTCTTTCATCATGTTCTTATAGTTGTTTTATACCTTTTCACTATCTGTTGAGAACAGGATTAGAAAATCATGGACGAATCCGTATTAACAAAAACTAAGAGATTTTTCAGAAAAAATGACATTCTCTTTAAAATAATTCTTTTATTGTTCCTAGCAGCTATTGTTGCATATGCATTTACTCTTGGTAATGCTTTGTTAAGGATTCTAGCTTCCTTGTCTCTCGGAGTTATGATTGTTTCATTCTTATCCCATTACATCTCTAATTATCTTTATGGCGACGCTTTCAAATTAGCTGATGCGATAAATGAGCTAGTTTTTCTTTTTCTGGGGATTCCTATATCAATAGTGGCTATAGGTTACCTCCCTCTAAGTATCTATATACTCTTTTTCTCAACCGAAGATAACTCTTGGATATTCCCAATTTTACTTAGCATAATGATTACAATGCAGGTCTCCTCTTTTATATACATATTAACTAAACGAGGTAAAGAACAAGGTCAGACTATCTTCCAATTTATCAAATATCAGTTTGACTTTAAAGCGAAAGCAGAAGAAAGAAGAAAGTTCCAAGAACAAACAGATCAAATTGATATCTTTTATTCTGATATGGAAAAAGTTAGGGATCATGTAGAAGACACGATGGCGAAAAGCACTGTAGGTTTTGATGCATTTGATTGGAAGGAAGGCAGAGGAATAAAGAGAGAAGAGAGAATAGAAATAGTTTGCTGGAATTGTAGAACCTTAAACTCTAGTAACTCTCTTGTTTGTGTAAAATGTGGTGTTTCTTTAAAAAAGGATGAATAAGACGAGGGTTTTTCTTCTTTATTCTAACAACGTTTTTTTCAAAAATATTCATTTTTTGTTAAATTTTCTGAAAATCCTTTTCTTCAAATCATACCATGTTATTCCATTGATTCTCAGGATAATATGACCAGAAAACCATACTAAAGCTACAGCTACGATAGTAATTCCTATTACTCTTACAGCTATTTCCTTTGGACTGAGAGGGTAATCTGTGATTAGAAGAGGATTGGTGTTGCGACGTACTTCTATACCATCAAGCCAACCGTCTCCATCTGTGTCTGGATCGTGGGGAGAAGTACCATAATTGTATTCTTCGAAATTTGTTAGTTTATCTTCATCTGGATCTTCTGAAGCATCATCAACCAGGGGATTGAGAGAATTATCTACTTCCCATTTATCTGGTATGCCATCAAAATCTGAATCTTCATTAAGTGGATTGGTCTGGAGAGTGAAAATCTCTAGATAATCATCTAATCCATCTGAATCAGAATCAACCATGGTCGGGTCTGTGCCATATATTAATACCTCTTCTCCATCTCCTAAACCATCTAAATCAGTGTCACTCAAATTAGGTAAAGAATTGTATACAAACACTTCCTCTCCATCTAGCAGTAAGTCCCCGTCAGTATCATTTAGTTGTGGTTCAGTGTGATAAATGTACTCTAGTATGTTGGATAACCCATCTTCATCAGGATCCAACGCTGAATCATCTGAGTTTGGATTTAAACCATTGAAAACTTCAAAAGCATCATCCATACCATCTAAGTCAGAATCAACCAGTGTTGGGTTAGAGTTAAATTCTAAGACTTCTTCTCCATCTAGCAGTAAGTCTCCATCTGTGTCTGGATTAGTAGGAATTGTACCATAAGTGTAAATCTCTTCCCCGTCTCCTAAACCATCAAAATCTGTGTCATTTCTTAAAGGATTAGTATGATATTTTGTAACTTCTTCCCCATCTAGCAGTAAATCATCATCGGTATCTTCATCTGATTTATTTGTACAACAATAGTACTCTTCCAAATAGTTATCTAGGTTATCATTATCATCGTCACCAGCTGTAAGAGGATTGGGATCTGATGAAATAGGAATTGGATCACTATAAATTTCATAACTTCCCCCATCCCAGTATGACCAGTAATTAGCATTCCATGTCACTCCTGAATCATCTCTTGCTTGATAACCTGAACCTATAAGGTTCATCCAATTGTTGTTTATGAGAATATTATAGGTAATTGTACAATTAGCGTTTTCTTCCCGAAAACTCATTCCAAACATTTCACTTGAAACGATAATATTATCTGTTACATTTATGTTGTTAGAATCTCTAAACTTCATACCAGCAACATTATCTTTACCGAAATTGCTCTGTAAGCTAGTATCTGATACATAATATAGGCTCGTTACTAGATTACTTCCTACGACAGTATTATTTTGAAGATAACAATTTGTCGAATAACGTACTTCTATAGATGTACTGTAGATAGCATAACTTATCGTGTTGTTGAATATTCTGGCTCTAGATGAGTAAGAAACGCCTATTCCTTCTTTGCATATATTGCTTGAAATATTAAAATTATCTGAATCTGTTACAGAAATTGAATGCTTATCAGTATATACCTTGTTGTTTAGAATTGTGAAATTGCTTGTATAATAAATAGATATCCCGTAAGTACTATCAAAGTAATTATCTACAATCTGTGCTGTAGCATTTGTAACACTACTAACTCTGATACACCAAGTATTCGATTTGAATGAACAGTTCTTAATTATGAAGCTTTTAGTTATTTGAGAAATATGGATGGAGTAGTTATTGTAAACCTCAAATGAGAGGTTTTCTATCTTATATGGGTCTTCTGCTGTACCCGAGCCATTCAATCCATAGGTGAGAAAATCACTATCATTATAAAATATCATAGACGTAGTTATTGAAGTCAGAGACAATTCTGTGTTGGGAGAACATTGTTGTGTATTGGAAAGTATACTTGCAGGAATGAGAGAAATAGTGAAAAGAATCACAGCTATTATTACAAGAATTTTCTTGTGCAGTGAAATTATTTTTTTAGACATTATCTCGACCATAAATTTACTTCTAGTTAATAATGTAAAAATAACATATAAAATTTCTTGGTCGAGACATTTTTGATACAATTTTTAATGATTATCTCCCACTTTAGCAGAACCTTATTCTTTCTTCATTTTAATAAACCTATCAAATATATATATTTGAAAAGAATTTTATATTTCTATGCTGCTTTTAACCTATGCCTATTCTTGATGATACTAAGGAACTGATTATTTTAGAATTAGAAGGCTGGGAGAAACTCTCTGAATTAGATTTAGGAAAATCTCTTGATCACTCTACTGGTGGAAGTTACCAAGAAAGACGAATTGTGATAAAAAGTATCAGAAGTCTTTTTGATTTGGAAAATGATGTAATCTATCCATATATTACCTACTATGACAAAAAGGGGACTGAGAAGACTGAAAGATTAGTTAAGTGTGATAAGGTTATTAGAGCAATTTTTGCTAAGGAAGATGGTTCTGAAGCTAAAGGCAGGTATAACAGTTTTCTAGAAGTTATTACAGCTGCTCAAGGTCTTGAAGGACTCAACCAAATAAGGATGGCCTATACTTTGGACGTATATAACTGGTATGAACAAATAATCAAACTCCAAGTTAGTTATCCAAGAGGAATTTTTCCTATGCCATTCCTGATTCGAAGAAACACTGGTGTAGCTTATGAAGAATTACCAAATACTATCAGGAACTACTTTGAGATTATACCTTTAGATAAAATCCCCAGCTAATTAGTAGCAAATTCTTTCCAGAATACATAATAAGTAAATCTGCCTTTTCTGATTCCTCATGTGGAAGGATATAATTAAAA
>CAZPXJ010000046.1:0-19444 GCA_964590855.1 uncultured archaeon | reverse complement strand
TACCCATATAGATCAAGAACGAATAATGTGCCGGTGATATGGGTCCAGGTAGATATATAGCTATGTCTGGAGAAATCTTTTCTTTCAAACCAACAAGTGTTTCTGCTAATTTACGTTGATTATTAAAGATCTTATTCAACCCAACAAGGGAAATTAAAGATACATCTGTATCTAAAACTGAATCGAACTGAGCTGAATTGATGAAATTAATTGGCAATGTGTAAATGTGTTTGTAAGAATCTTCTAACTCAAGGAATTTTTCTGTATAACTCTGAAAGTCTTTCTCAGAAAGTTCTGCTACAGCTGATGATGGATAAAAGGGTTGTAATGAGAGGGAGAAAGAGGTAGTTAATGCTTTATCCTTCTTAGCTTCAAGTGTGTTCCAATATAAATCAAAGCTCTCAGTAATACTAGTATAACTAGGTGGCAGAGAGATATCAAAAAATCCAGAGTATCCATCTAGCTTTCTAGGTTTTTCTATTGCTATGAGACCTGGTGATAAATGAGTTCTTGTTCTTGTTTCAGCTAACACCCTAGCTAAACCATATTGGGATAATGATTGGAAGAACCTCATAATGACACCAGTTTATTCTGTAAGAAAGAATTTTGTAAACAGAATAAAAAGAATCTGATGTATAAGAAAAAACTAAGGTTTAACTGCTAAGAGATAAACTCAAAAAGATGATAGAAGTCTATATTCTGACAGCAAATGACTGACTATATGCTTCAGGAAATAAATGAACAACCACTTTATCTGCGAAATTTAATAGAACAGAGTAAGGAAAAGATCTATGAAATTTTGAATAGTCTGAAAGACAAGAAAGATATTCGTAGAATTGTTTTAACAGGTTGCGGAGATTCTTTATGTGCTGCTTTAACAACTGAAGCTGCTTTCAACAAAAATGGTTTGTCTACGTTTGCTTTTCCCTCAATGGAACTATCTAGATATCGGTACAAGTTCAATGACGTATTAGATGAAAAAACGCTGTTAATACCTATCTCAGTTAGTGGTAAAACACCCAGAGTCATTGAAGCAATAAATGCGGGGAGAAGCAAAAAATGTTCCATTTTATCAATAACTAATAATCCGGAAAGTCCAGTAGCTCAAAGTTCAGATGCTTCCATCTATGCAAAATCTTCTAAGATTGAAACTCTGAAAACAAGTTCCTATGATGGTGAAATAAGTAGCAAATATGTTGGTTATGAGCACGATGTTCCCCAAACAAAGAGTTATACAGCTGTTCAGATGGCGCTATTATTGCTTTCAAAGAGTTTTGAAAAAGATCCTGATTACTTTGAGTTGAAGGAAATTCCTGACGTAATCAAGAAGATAGTCAATAATCCTTTGATAAAAGAACAGGGGGTAGAATCAGCCAATGCTCCAGCGCCTATTTTCTCTGCTTCAGGACCAAATTATGGTAACGCACTGTTTGGAGAATTCAAAATGTATGAGTTTTCGTTGCTAGGTTTCAGTAAGGAAATTGAAGAATACTGTCATACAGCTTATTTCATAACAGAAGAGAATACTCCAGTTATGTTCCTGACACCAGAAGGAGAATCTCTAAAGAGAGTTGAAGAAATAACACCAGTTCTTCAAAACATTATCAAGGCTAATCCAATTTTATTGTCCAAAAATGAACCGAAATTTGATCATGGCACTTGGATAGAAATCCCATTTCATGGTTCAGAAGAGTATTCAGTTATTCCTTACGGCGTGGTCGCTCCTCTTTTTGCTTATTGGATAGCTAAAGAGAAAGGGTTGAATGTTAACACTTTCAGAGGAGGAGTAGAACAAGAGAAATATGTTGAAGGATCATTTTATACGATAAGAAAAAGTAAGGTCAAAAATGATTATTAAATAGCTGTAAAAGTGATTTTGGCGGGCTTGGCCGGATTCGAACCGGCGACCATCAGGTTAAAAGCCTGCTGCTCTGCCTAGCTGAGCTACAAGCCCGTTACGTTTCCTCTGTTTCTACTCTTTTAATAAAACTTTCGTTTTACATCTAATTCTTAGCTGAACTGAATCATCTCTGCTTTTGTTAGTATAACCCTTTTTCTCGTACCTGGACCATTCATTAGATGCCAAGCAGTATATTGCTCTTCATATGGATATGTAGATGAAATTCCATCTACTGGAACAATAGAAATGATCTTTCTTGCTGCTGCTCCTGTTGCCGTATGTAAGACTGCTCCATGTGCTGAAGTTCCTACAATAATTACTGTCTTGATTCCATTTTCTATCAGAGTTTCTTCGAGATTTGTTTCGTAGAATTTGTCTACACTTGCTTTAATTATCATTTCATCTCTTCGTGGAAGAACCTCTCTTCTCATATCTACCTTTGATGCAGCACTTGTTAAACTGAAGATTACTAACATTCCACTTTTTCTTGATTTTTCTAATAACATCTGAATTTTGTGTAATGTTTTAACACATCTTGGTCTTCTATCTTGATTGCAATTTTGATTTTGAACATCTAGAATCAGCAAAGCTGTTTCTCTTATCTTTAGTTCCACTTCTGTTAACTCAGGGGGTGCTGGAACTTTAACTCTTTCCCATTCTTCTATAATTGTTTCTTCTTCACCCATAATTTTGATTTCTCATTGACCTATAAAACACTATCCGATTGCTTTTGTGGACGTTTTTCGATGTCTTATTGAAAAGCTTAAGTAGCTTCTCTTTTTTATGTATCGTGACCCATAATTGGTGATAATCGTGGATATCTTCAGACTTTCAAGTAGAGAAATTGCGCTTCTTATATTCCTCGCTCAAAATAGAGCGGTTGAAAAAGAGATAGAAGTAACGACTACTCAACTCGCAAATTTCTTCGATATTTCTCAACAAACAGCATCTCGTTGTCTTCTTAAATTGGATGGACTGGATATAATTGCTTGGAAATCTTCTCCAAAAGGATCTTTAGTTAAGTTAAAAGATGAAGGTATACATATTCTCGATCAACTTCGTTTTGAGTTAGAGAAAGCTCTACACCCTGATCTAAAATCTATTGAATTGAAAGGAACTGTCTTTTCTGGTGAAGGGGAAGGAAAATACTATGTTTCCCAACCTGGTTATATGGATTCTTTTCAAACAAAACTAGGATACAAACCCTTTCATGGAACATTAAATGTTAGAATAGGGATTAATTATGTAGATAATCTGGATTTAATAAGAGGATCGTGGCCGATAATAATCAAGGGATTTAAGAGTGAAGAAAGACCTTTTGATGATGTCTTGTGTTATCCTCTAAAAGTGGTTGGGCTTGACGCCAAAGCAGCAGGAATAATCCCCCGTAAGACTCATCATCCTACAAATGTTCTTGAATTGATTAGTAAAGTGAACATTAGGGAAGAACTCAAATTGAAAGATAATGATGAGTTGACAATTGAATTCTCCTTAGAAAACAAAGAAGGAAGCTGAATAAAATTGGTTGGAATTGATGAGAAGCGGATAATAAGACAGATTTATGTTAACACTCTGAAAGGGATAGTCTCTAATTTAACTGTCCTTACAAAGCAACTAGAAATGTCTCCACAATTTCTTGAAAACTTTCTTAATTCATTATCTAACAAAGATTCAATAATTATCGATTCTGAAAGCAAGATTCAATTGACTAAATTTGGTCGTAAACAACTTACGATTGTGATGACAGGAGGAACTTATGATATCCTGCACATTGGCCATCTATTTACTTTGGAACAAGCAAGGTTCTTAGGCGACGTTCTCGTGGTAGTTCTAGCGACTGATAAAACTGTTGAGAGATTAAAGAACCGTCTTCCAACAAATACAATGAATGATAGAGCTACAGTTCTTGAAGGAGTGAAAAATGTTGATGCTGTGGTAAAAGGTAGCGAAACGGATTTTATGAGTACAGTTGATCTTATTGATCCAGATATCATAGCGTTAGGGTATGATCAGGCTGAAGAAGAGAAATCATTGTATAAAAGCATATCTGCACGAGGACATTCTCATGTGAAAATTATCCGCATGAAAAAGTATGTTCCAGGAAAATCAACGACCAGAATAATGCAAGATATAATTAAACACAATTATAGAAATAAGTAACTTTTTCTCCTAATGGATTTATTTTGAGAAACTTTCTTATTCTTTTCTACTTATGTTGTTTTATGTTCGTTAAAAACAAGTCTAGACTAATAGACTTGGGAAGAGATGAAAAGGAAAAAGAAATAATTTCTGAACTAGTTCAACTTACGGATTACATTTTAAGTGAGGCTCAACCCTCAAAAATGATGTCTTCTTCTCTTTCAATAACAAACGAAACTATAACTATATCCAACACTGAATATGCTTTGAACCAATATAATAACTTCTATCTAATTGCTTTCGGAAAAGCTTCCCAAAAGATGTCTAAATGGTTTATGGAACGTTTTTCAAAGTATTTCTCTCGTATTATTATCGTATCCCCAGATAGTTTAGATGTGTTTTTTAAAACAATAGAAGAAGTAGTTTATTTCCAAGGAGGCCATCCGAAACCCACAGAACAAAGCGTGAAAGCTGCTGAAGAAGTTGGAGCTCTTTTGGAGAAAACAACTAAAGACGATCTATGTATTTTCCTTATTTCTGGTGGAGGAAGCGCATTACTAGATCAGCCTGATTATGACATTTCATTTACTGATTATGAAAATCTTGTAGATATATTACTATCCAGCAACGCTTCAATACAAGAAATAAATACAATCAGAAAACATTTCTCAAAAATTAAGGGGGGAAAGCTTGCACAAAAAACAGAAGCTCAAATTATTAGTTTTATCCTCTCTGATGTACTAGGTAATGATGTTTCCAGTATAGCTTCTGGCCCTACAGTACAAGATGTATCAACTTGGAAAGAATGCCAAGATATATTCTCAAATTATTCTCTTTTGGATTTACTTCCAGATAGCGTTTCCTCCATTTTGAATCAAGGTCTTAACTGTGAGATTTCAGACACTCCTTCTAAAGAGGAGCTTTTTAATCATGTTCAGAACTATATTATAGGTGACAACACGAAATTGTTATCTCTTGTACAGGATCATCTCAGATCTTTAGGGATTTCTATGATTATCCATGATTCTATTGTGGGGGAATCAAGGCAAGTGGGTAAGGATTTTGTTCAACAAGCTTATCAAAAAATAGCTGAAATAGAAAACAATGCCTCTAAGCAACCTTTGTTTATGATATTTGGTGGTGAAACCACAGTTACTCTAAAATCATTAGAAGGTAAAGGTGGGAGAAATCAAGAATTGGCTTTGTCTTTCGCACTTTCATTAAAGCAAAACTTTCCCCTATACCTCTTATCTTTGGGGACAGATGGTATAGATGGAAACTCACAAGCAGCTGGTGCTTTAGTGGGGCCTTTCACAATAGACAACAACACTAAGTTAGAAGAAGCTAAACAATCATTGGAAAGAAATAATTCCAACTACTTTTTCAACAAATTTGGAGGAGAATTGGTTACAGGATATACTGGTACTAATTTGATAGATATTGGTATAATAGTTTATTATACAGAAGGGTGAATTAGTCGTTGTTCTTTTCTTGAAGTTTTTCTTCAAGTTTCTTACTCTGTTGTGCTACAAATAAGTCTGATAATGTGCGTTCAACTAAGACTCTTGCTGTATCTTTCTTACGACGGAGATCGGATACAAGGTTCTTACCATAATCAATCTGTAAAAATGTTCCATATAATTCTTTCATGAGGTGGTAGAAATGTTTAGCTTTGGTTACATTCCCTTCAACAAGCTGTTCTAGAGCATATCTTCTTAATTCTCCAATTAAATCTGCTATTCCCAAGAGATAGGCAGGATCAGTCACATCTAATTCTTCAGCACTGGACAAATCTTTACCCTCTATCACTTCGAAGAATAATTGCGCTTCAACATATTCTTGCATTGCAACCCCAACAATACCAATATTATATGCAGATTGATCTTCTGTTAGTAAATTGTTAATCTGTCTCAATGTATTCTTTGCTTCTTCGAGTTTATTCTTTGCTTCTTCAAGCTTATTTCGATGAAAGCTTTCAATGCTTTGCCCAGCAAACTTTATGGTTTGTCTGGAGAGTTTGAGTAAATTATCTCTAATTTCATCTTTAATTAGTAGTCTTTTCTCAATTTCAGAGGCAGAATTTTGGAATTTCGTTGAATCAACCATTTTGTTCATAATAGTTCTTATTTAGTATTTCAAATATCTTGTGCTTTGTGAAATTTTTAGTATCAATCAATAAATGTTTAATAGTACGTTTCTTTTCGTAAGCAGACTAAACTTAGGAAGATAGTTATGTTTCTTACTCAATATGCTAATACTCTGAAGAAAGTAGACCATGCATTGAAGAAATTCTTAGAAGAGAAATCGAATGATCTTGATAATCCGTTCTTAGTATACTTTTACAAAGAGATTGAGAAATTTCTTTTTTCTGGAGGTAAAAGAATTCGACCTGTCTTAATGTACTTCTCTAGTGCCGCAATTGATCCCAACGTAAATGAGGAAGGAATAATCAGAGCATCTCTTTCTTTGGAAATGCTTCATAATGCAAGTCTCATCCACGATGATATAATGGATAATGCTGATACTAGAAGAGGAATAAGTGCATTCCATAAAACACTAGAAAGCTACTCTAAAATTACATATACTGACGAAATTCAAAATCCTGCTGACTTTGGTGTTGCAATGGGAATTCTTGGTGGTGATTTCTTGTATAATCTCGCTTACAATGCGATTCATGTCAAAGATTTTCCCGCAGAAAAAGTTTTACAGGCATCTCTTGAGTTCAATAAAGGTTTTTTCAAGGTAGTAAGAGGTGTAATAGTTGAAACCGATTTCATGGGAAAATTCACTATTTCAGAAAAAGAATACATGGAAATGGTAACAGGCAAAACAGCAGCTCTATTTGAATCTGCTGCAAAAATGGGAGCGATTTTAGCTGGTGCAAAAGAATCACAACTAGAAGGATTAGGTAATTTTGCTCGTGCTGCAGGAATCGCATTCCAAATTGTTGATGATGTAATTGGTACATTTGGTGATTCTAAAAAAACTGGAAAACCAACTGATAGTGATTTACGAGAAGGGAAAAAAACTCTGATTCTTATCAAAGCGATTGAAAATTCAAATACCGAACAACAAGCTCTAATGAAGAAGATAGTTGGCAATAGAGTTTCAACTTCAGAAGAAATAGAACAGATCAGAAAGATAATGGTAGAAACTGGAGCATTAGAGTATTCAAGAAAACAAGCCGAAAAATTGTTTACTGCATGTAATGAGCATTTAGATTCAATACAACCTCCATTGAATGAGAAATACAAGAAATTCTTACTTGAAATAGCAAAAATGGGAATTCACCGAGAAAAATAAGGTGGTAATAAGATGGATATACCTACAGCTGAAATAGTTTGTTTGGGTAATGAGCTGTTAATTGGTGTAACAACTAACACTAATGCAGCATACTTAGGAGACCATTTGACTAAGAGTGGGTATGAAGTTAGACGTGTAACATGTATCCGTGATGATTTGAACTTAGCAGTTGAATTCTTTCTTGAAGTATTTGAGAGAAAACCCGATTTAATTCTAATATCGGGAGGACTTGGCCCCACCTATGACGATATACAACTTGAGGTATTATCCAAAGCCACAGAACTCGAACTAGTTGAAAATGAAATCGCTCTTGAACAGGTAAAGGAATTTTACCAAAGTAGGAATACTGAACTTACCAAGGAACGAAGGAAAATGGCATTGATGCCTACCGGTTCTGAAGTTCTCAGGAATTATGTAGGAGGAGCCCCTAGTTGTTTCTTAACCTATCTTGGAATAGAGATTTATTGTTTACCTGGTGTTCCTACAGAAATGAAGGATATTTTTTCACGTCATATCTTACCTAGATTGAAAGAAAAAAATAATAGTGTTTTATATGAAAGAAAATTCCAAATTTTCCAAAGTATAGAGAGTCAACTTGCTCCTTATATTTTAACCATAAAGAATAAGTTTAGTGATTTGTATGTTAAATCTCATCCGGCATACAAAGACAAACAAGGTATAATTATTCATATTTCCGGATTAGGAGAAAAGGCAGAACTTGATGTAAATACAGCTATAGAAGAACTCCAAAACCTAATCCGAGCAAATATATCCGATATCAAAATTAAAACCTTAGTGGATTAAAATGACAAAAAGATACTACCCAATTTTCATGTTAGGAACCGCAGGGAGTGGTAAGACTGTACTGACCCGAACCCTGCTAGATTGGTTTAACGAGAAGAAATTAAATGTAGCTACACTTAATTTAGATGCAGGAGTTAAGCGCTTACCCTATAACCCAGATATAGATGTTAGAGATATAGTCAATATTGATACTCTAACTGAGAAACTACAACTTGGACCAAATGGAGCAATGATAGCTAGCATGGATTTGATTGCAACAAAAATTGATGATCTTAAATCTGAAATTGAATATATTGAACCAGAATATTTGTTAGTTGATACACCCGGTCAAATAGAACT
Source organism: uncultured archaeon (assembly GCA_964590855.1). Taxonomy (GTDB): domain Archaea; phylum Asgardarchaeota; class Heimdallarchaeia; order Heimdallarchaeales; family Heimdallarchaeaceae; genus UBA460. The sequence goes on along the minus strand of CAZPXJ010000046.1, from coordinate 10,959 downwards.
ATTTGCTTATCGAAGCAGTGGTCGTTTGATATCCTCTGTCTTAGCAGAGGGGGGTCAACCAGCATCCATATTCTTGATAGATCCTTCACTAGTAATGAGACCTGAAGGATTTTCTAGCATACTTCTGTTGAGTTTGTCAGTAAACTTTCAATTATCGCTACCACAAATTACAACAATTTCTAAAGCAGATATTATTGAAAAGGAACAAATGGAATCTCTTGAAATGTGGATTGATTCTCCAGAAACCCTGATTTCGTCTATTCAAAGTTATGGACAAATAAATCTTTCACAGCAGTTAGGTATTAGTATGATAGAACTTCTAGACCAGTTCAAGAATACTGGAGATTTAATACCAATTAGTGCGAATACTGGTCACAACATCGACACTCTTATTGCTAAATTAGAAAGAGAGTGGGGGGAAAGAGATGACTTCTATGAATGAGGTAATATCCTAATTACCCACCATATCTCCTTTCTCTTCTTTGAAATGACCTTATTGCTCTCCATAGATCTATTTTTCTAAATAAAGGCCAGTGAACATCTGTAAAATAATACTCTGAAAATGCTGACTGCCAGAGTAGAAAACCAGACAACCTTTCTTCACCAGAAGTACGAATGATTAAATCAGGATCAGGGATGTTATCAGTGTAAAGATGATTACTGATTAATTCTTCATCAACATCATCCAAATTTATTTTTCCATCTTTAGCTTTGTTGAGTATTTGTTTGAGTGCATCAACTATCTCTGCCCTTCCTCCATATGCCATACATATGTTTAGATCATACCTAGTATGATGTTTAGTAGCTTCTTCTGTTAGATTAATCTCTTCTTGAACTTCTTTAGGAAGCATATTTTGTCTTCCTAAAACTCTGATTCTTACTTCATTCTTGAAAATACGTTTGTCATTTCTAATCTTTTGAAAGTACTCTACTGCCAATTTCATAATACTTTCAACTTGTTCTTTTGGGCGAGAGAAGTTTTCAGTGGAAAAAATCCAACAAGAAATTACTTTTACTTCAAGATCCCAACACCAATCTAAAACATCTTCCAGCTTTTCTGCACCAAGCTTGTATCCTGTTATGTAGTCTACTCCTAATTTTTTGCTTCCCCTTCTATTACCGTCCAGAATTATACCTATGTGTTTAGGAATCGGGTTACTTCTAATTTCTGAGGAAAGTTTCTTTTCATATAGTTTGTAAATAAGTCTAGAAGTTGGTAATCGCATTTTAGGCACCTGTGTTCTATCAAACAGCTAGAATACTTGATTAATTAAGAAAATCAATATATTACTCTTTTAATCTCTTTTTATATCGACTATTTTACTGAATTAGTAAGTAAATTGAAACGAAATTATTTATAGATGTGCAAATGTGTACCAGTAGAAGTATGACAGAAAGAGTACTTAATATCCTTAGAAGGCAAGGAAAGAATATCAGTTGTATTTTTACAGGAAAACTAATTGAAACTCTTTCTGAAGACCAATTAACTAACATTCTTAATCAAATAAAGGAAATTGGGAGTATTCGAAAATCTATAGCCATTTTTGACCATCAACTGAAACCAGAGGACTATGGTACATATATCAAACAAGGAATTACCCCAGTAATTGTCCCTTCTGATGAAGATATACACATAGCTCTCGAGGGGATGGATACCGTTCTTACACAACAAATTGATATTCTTTGCCTAGGTATAATTGATGAAATTCTTTTACCAATGATAACAGCAGCTAGAGAATCCACTGAAATTTTACTTATTGCTAAGAATAAGAAAAATATAGAAAACAGCCTAATCTATGCAGATTATTTGATTTTAGTTGAGGATATAGAATGGTAATCATTTCCTTGCCTTGCTAAATCATACCATTCTCTACTAATAATCTGAATTCTTCTAAAGAAAGATTATCTCCAGCTTGATATTTATCGAAAGCTATTTTGACTCCTTCTTCAATATTGGATTTAATACGCTCTTTCATTTTCTTCCTGTGTTCTTGTTGAGCGTTCCTCAGTTGCTTTCTTAACTCATTTTTTTCTGTAACTTTAGATAGAAAATCCTTATGACATCTATCGGCGGTTTTTTTGCTAGTGATGAAATCTTTATGATACTCATTTGCAGTTTTTCTTAGAGTATTGACTTTCTGGAAGTGTTGATTCATCAAATTATGGAAAATCTGTGATTCTTTTGCTCCATCAACTATCTGGATATGTAGTATGTTTATTTCCTTCTGAGCTGAAGAAATCTTTCTCCATAATTCTGTTTGTTTAGAAGTTATATGAACCTCTTCAGCTAACTTATTTGCTTGTTCTGAAAGTTTTTCCAAGAGCTGAATTATTTCTTTTTCTTGTTCTGCATTTAAAACACTTGTTTGCAATTCCCATTCAATTTTGTCTATCCGTTTGCTAAGCCCAGTTAAAATGCTACGTTTTTTACGGATACTTCCCTTGTCTATAGATTGTTCCTTTTGAACAATTTCTTCAAGGCTTTGTTTATCTTGCTGCAATGTCTCTTGAAGATTTTTGCGTATCTTCTTCTTATCCTTGACTTGTTGATTTAGAGTATCTCGTTTTTGCATACACTCTTTAGCTTTATCAAGAAGTTCTTGAATCTCCTTGTTAATCTCATTTCTCTTAGTAAGAACTTCTTTGGTACGCAGGTTGTAATCGTTTCTATTGTCTCTAAGTTTGTTAATGTCTTCCTCAAGTTTTCCCAAGGTAACAACAAGATTTTCCGTTGCATCTTGGTCTTCAATTGCATTGCTCATCTATTCAGCTCAAACTTTGAAAAGAGATTGTTTTTATTTATTTTTCGTAATGTGACAAGTAAAATTTACAAATTTATAGAATATTGAAGATAGTTGAGTTAAAAATTGTAAAATTTTGGTATTAACTTAGTTGTCGTTCTACTTCTTGAGCTGCTCGAGCCATATCAAGAAAGACTAAACCAAGTTTTGCCTCCTTTCTAGCTGACACAGTTAGTACGGCATTTTGACCTGCTGCTGTAGTAATAATGTATCCGTAAGCACCTTCAATGAAGATTTTCTCCAACTCTCCTCTCTGCATCTCTTGTGCCACTCTCTCACCTAAAGATAACATTGCTGCTGTCATGGCTGCTAATCTAGCTTCCTCAATTTCTTGAGGTAGAACTGATGCTATTGGTAATCCTTCAATTGATACAATTGCAGCACTCTCTATTTCAGGCACTTTGATCTTCAAATCACTAAGTGTAGTTTTCAACTCGTTTGTTTTGTTCTCGAATGTTATTCCAAAAGCCATCTGGATTACCTTTGTTTTTTAGCTCTATTCCAATTTATAAGTAAAGCTATTGCGTGTACTTTCTTCTCAATTATTACTTTTAAACTTATTTGGTTGGGCAATAAAATTCCTTATTATTACACATTTTCTTTGGTATTTTTTTGGTTTTGAACATAGTTTCGGATTTCTTTTTCAGATGGAAGTTTAGTTATAAGTTGTCCATTTTCAATAAATTTCTGAAGCAAATTGTCCATCTTATTGTTACAAGAAGGGCATAGAATTTCTTCTATTTCGAATCGTTCACAAAGATAAATATTGCATTTTTTACAGTAACCTACTTGTTTCTTTCCAGCAAACTTTCCTCGTTTAGCTATATCTTCTCCTTCAATATTAACAATATCAAATGCAAAATCAATAGTTGGACTGTTAGCAACATAGGTTCCGATTCCAAAACCATCGACAATGTCGCGAAATTCAAGAATTGAGGTTTCAGTTAAACCACCGCTGAGAAATATCTTAACATCTTCTCGATTTCGTAACTTTAATTCCCATTTTATCTCTTGAATTATCTCTCGCATATTCCCCTTCCTTGATGCTGGTGTATCTAGTCTTACACCTTCCAGTTTATCTCCGATAGCTTCAAGTGCATCTAAGACTTCTACTCGTTCATCATTAAACGTATCAGCTAAAGCAATTCTAGGAACTGAAGAATCAATATTTGTATCAAAGGAAACTACTGTCGGTTTAATTCCCCCTTCTATCATTATCAAAGCATGTGGAATTGTTCCTGTTGCAGGAATACCTAGTTTTTCTGCACTTAACACGCATGAAATTCCGTCAAATCCTGCCAAATAACATGCTCTATCAATCGTAGGGGCAATAACTGGTGGCATTCTCCTTATGCCAAAAGAAAGCAAGGTCTTCTCCTGAGCGGCAATCCTCAATCTTAAAGCAGATGTTCCCACCCCAGATTGGAAACACAAAAGACCTAACATAGGCGTTTCATATTTAGCGAAGTCTCTGTAGATTCCATCAACAACCAGAAAAGGGATTTTAACTCCATTATGATCCTTGAATGGTAGAATAGTTCCTTCTCTTATTGCATAAACGTCTACTGGTAATTTAGCTTCTATGAAGAGGTTAAGAACATCATGTAGCCCAAGAAATACCAAATTCCTACCCTCTCTCGGGATTCCACCTGTTGTAGATTCAGCCCAAACCCTGATTTTATCAAATCCATCTTTATCTAAACATTCAATAGTTCTTAGGAAATAAACATCAGTTGTCTTCCCTTCCTTAATCTCTTCAGGTGATGCTGTCCATTTATCCATCTGGTTCATCAGCTTAATATGAACTTATGATGGATTTAAGGTTTATTTTGTTTAGGCTATTTTAGTCGTATAAACTAAATAACGAATGAGCCTATGTGAAGCTAATTTGCACTAAAAATCTAGAATGTAAGTTTTACAGAGCGATTTGTGAATTCATCTATGTGATTTTCAATGGATTTGGTTACGGTTTCAATTTCCTCTTCCACTTCAGTCTTTTCTCTTCTGAGAGAAAGTGTAATTCTATTTCGATCTATTTTGAGATTATCAATTTCTTGCTTAAACTTCTTCATCTTGAGATTTAATTGCATATCTTGGAATTTGTCTTCTATTGCTTCACTTTGTTTGAGTATGAATTGAGCATTTTTCTGATACTCAAGCAATTCATCGTTTTCGATTTCCTGAATATTTTCGTATGCACGTTCTAATTTTTCCTTCTTCATTTGAATAGAAGGATCAGAACTGACTTCCTTTAATACTCTTAGGGAAGATTTTATCCCTCTATAACCCTCTGGTTCTTTTATGAAAGCTGATAAAGGGTCTTTGATTAAGCTTTTTAGAACTTCTTTATCATAATCATTGATTTCGAGTTTCTTGTTGTCAACAGCTTTCAATACTTTGCTGGATAATTTCTTTATTTCAGATAATTTGTTGGAAACTGTTATTTCAATGCGTTCTAGTTCTTTTCTGTTATTCTGTAATTGTACAAAACCGGGATGGTTTTCTAGTTCATCTAAGCCTGCCTGATTTTTGTCAATTTCCTTTGTTATCTTAGCTACATCATCAGCATGTGACTCAATCTCTTCCTCAAGCTCATAATTTCTCCCTACAAGTTGTTTCAATCTCTCGATATCATCTAGAACTTTCTCGAATTTTACTATCTCTGAATAAGAGATCATCGTCTTATTCTCAAAATTAAATACATCCTCTTTCAATCTAGTTAGAGATCTATCTAAACTCTTGACTTTGTCTTTGTATGATCTGTCTCTCTTCAACCAAGATAGGTATTTAGACAACATATTCATGCATGAAGTGATCTTGCTTTGAGTATTGGAAAGAAAAGTTTCAAGATTCCTATAAGTAATCTCTTCTGGAGTTTCAAACTCATCAAAAATCTCGTTTATTCTGGTGAAAATTGTTGTTGCATAGTTCTGGTAAACGTCAGGCTCCTTGATATCAGAATAGTCAAATCTATGTGCGGCGCTCTTTACTTCTTCAATTTTATCTTTGATAGAACGTAACTGTTTTGCTGCCGTATTTCTATAACTAGTCATGTTCGATGAAACACGACTATTAAACCAATCATAAGCTTCTTCTAAAGGTAAATCTTGAGACATTGATGATACTACCGAACCTATTTTTTATTACGATTTTATAAAGTGTTTGTTTTCTCCTTGTCTCCTTAAAACAACTAGATTGTTGAGAAGGGAAAGGCCTATTTGCTGAAACGTATAGAAATCTCTATCGAATAGCGAATAGCGAAATTTTGTTAAAGCATTAAAATCATAAAATTTCCATGGAGTTATTTTCTTTCAAGTGCTATGGTCATCCAAACGTTACTTCTAAGCATAAGTCAACACTTGAATTCACAACAGATACCGATCTAACACCCAGAGGAGATTGCATAATAGGGATTAAAACAACATCCAATCTTCTTGATATTCCAGATGAAATTAAGAGAATTATTAGAGAAAAAGATAGCAGAATGAAATTAGTACTTCGAGTAAAAGATTATGTTGAGGAGATTGAAGGTAATGGGCATCCTGATCTTCTACTTTCTGATGAAAATGTAATTATTATAAGAAAAAGTGAATTTTTGTGCTCTAGAACACTGATGATTAATGCTAATAAAGCAGCAGCTGATATACCCAATGGAATTCGTTTAGTGATGAAGGACCCAGATACAGTTATGGAAATAACCCTTCAAGTAGAATCTGGAATAACTGATACTTCTAAACATGCATGAATTTCTCTTGGAGCACTCTCTCTTATTTTCTGAAAACTTATTATTTCTTTAATTGAGAATTTATTTTCTTTGAGTTTCTTCTCAAGTATTTGTTTCATTTTTTCTTCTGGTTCGTCATCTGGTACAAACTGGTAAAAGTAAATTATTCCTCCAGGTTTTATGATCTGACATACAATATCTAAATATTCTTGGGCTTTACTTGGAAGATTCATTATGACCCTATCAGCTTCTAAGAGCGAATCAGTTACATGTCTGCAATCACCGTAAATTAAAGCAATTTTACCTTTGAGATTATTCAAGTCCATTGATTTCTCCAGACAACTTAACGCAGCTTTGTTGATGTCTACAGCAAAGATGGTTGCATCAATATTTCTAGCGATATGAAGGGGAAAAGGACCTACTCCCGTAAAAAGATCAACTACGATTTCATTATCTCTTACTTTATCTGCTACTCTCTTGTGTTCATGTCCGAGACGCGGACTGAAGTAAGCTTTACACACATCTACCCAGATTTTTATACCATGTTCGATGTGTTCTGTCTCGCATTTCTCTTCTCCTGCTAGAAACTCTAACTCTCTTATTCTGAGTTCTCCAGAAACAGCTGATGCCTTACGATATACAGTGTTTATTGAAGGAAATAATGAAAGTAAAGCATACCCTATTTTGTCCTTAAATTCCAATATTTCCTTATCGATATCTACAATAACAATATCTCCAACAACATCATATGCTTTAGGTATGTGTATGTGGAGTTTTTTTGGGATACTATCTTTGACTGCTTCAAATAGATTTTTTGGTGAATTTTCTTTTATATTGAAAGTGTAAGAGATAAATTCGAATTTTCTTTTGAATTTTTCTAATATAGTAAGTATTTCTTCCTCTGATAAATTAACAGGAATAATAAGATCCTCCATTTCCCTAATGAAATCCAAAGATAGGTCAAGTGCTGTGTGTTTGCGAAGTTCTTTCAGAACTGTTTCTGCTAGTTTATAGGAGACACGAACTCCAAAGGAATGTTTATTCATTGCTCATTTCCCTTAAAGAAAGATTTTAAGACTTATTTTTATCTATTAAGATATACTCTGAAAGTATACTATACCTAAAGTATATTAGTTTAGCGTGATTTGAAATTGATAAAAGCAGTATTAGTTCTGAAATCGTCCGGTTCCTGTAGATACTACCGAATCTATGATGAAACATGGGCAACTGAGGAAAAGAATGTAGAAGTAATTAGTTACATCACTGCAGTAACATCAATAATTGGGGAATTTGGAGAAAGCTCACCTAAACTAATAGAGTTCGGTAATAATGAGATTGTTTGCGAAAAGAAAAGTGATTACATCCTTACTATTGTTAAAGAGAAAGGTACATTTGAATCATTAGTAAAAAGAGTAAAGAAAAACTTCCAAGATAATTTTCAACCACTTGAGATGATGAAAGAAAGTGAATATTGGATTGAGGATGAAGAATTTCTAGAAAAAGAAAGAGAGGGAATTTACTTCTTCATGCGAAACTTAAATCTCATCATTAACAAAAGAACAATTCTTTCAGGAAAGAAAATAATAAAACAAGATGATGATAACTCTATCGACAAACCTCTTGTTATTCAAGATGTTGATCTACTTATCACTTTGGAGTCGGGACAGCCTGTATTCTTAATGCTTACTCTTTCCTTACCCTATGATGCTACATTGATCACTGCTTTTATGTCAGCTGTTTTAGATCTGGGAAAATCAATAGGATTAGGTGAGTTGAAAACTCTTGAGAGTGAAAACATTATCGTTTATGTTCAAAAAATTAAGAAAGCATTTACTGTAGTTATCACACAAAAGAAAGAGCATAGAACAGCTTACAGACGATTTGCAAGTTTTGTAGCTGATCTTTGTAATGATTGGTTATATAGGGAAGGGATAGACATCGATGAAGCTTTTCAGATTTGGGAAGAAAGAAGACAATTCGAAGAAACTATAAAATTGCTAATTGACACCGATACCTGGGAGAAACATCTGATCAAAGAATGGGAGAGAGAGTATGCAGAAGAGCAAAGTATTGAAAATGGATAAAAATGGCGAGCCTGGTCGGATTCGAACCGACGACCGACGGATTGCTCCACGAGAAATACTCGTATAAGAGTCCGCTGCTTTAAGCGTTTGGAGAAACATCTCGCAAACTCTACCTAGCTGAGCCACAGGCCCACCAGTTAGGTACTGTTTTCTAATTTACCATTCATATAAAATTTTCTCTATAGAACACTAAATGAAATATGCTGGTTTTATGCAATTTTCTCCAATACTCATAATCGTCTATACTTACACTGACTTTTGGTTAGAGAATATATTTTTAAGCAAGTTTAAGATTATTTTTCTCTATGTCAGAACAACGTGAGATTCCTGAAAATACAAAACCTGCAATGTATGTTGGTATCATGATTTTAAGTTTAGTTGGTGCAATTCTTAATTTTGCTTTCGAATTTGCTTGGTGGTACGAAGGTAGTTATTATTCTTCTTATGGTTACGATTTTGGCTTAGGTACAGAATTTACTCCTGGCTTTGATATGTTTCTTATCGTCCTTCTTGGACTTATGTTTGTTTACATTCTACTTGTTGCTTTACAACAACTTTATCCTATTCTCAAAGTATCCAAAGAAGTCGATGCTCGAATAGAAAAGAGTGGTTTCTTTGTATCCATAGGAGCTGTTGTCTTAACTATCCTTATTACAATACTCTTCTATGTCTATCTTGGTCGCGAAGTTAGCAATCTTTGGGATGATGGCTTAGGTACAGGCTTTTATGCAGGTATAATCGGGGGTTTACTTTGTGCCCTTCTCTTCTTCCTTGCAGGAAGGATAGATAAGCAAAAAGCTTAGAATTTTAGGTGAAACTATTTAAAACCTCTAATTCCTCTTTTTCTTAACCAAGCGTTCTATAACTTGAGTTAGGAAGTATTATATTGAAAGCTATAGATTTTTTCCTCTCCAACAAAGAAATATTTTATGCTGAATTATTTGATCTTATAAGAATTCCCAGTATTTCTAGACAAAGAGAACCAGTTCAACTTGCAGCCAATTGGCTTGAACATAAACTTAAGAAAACAGCTGATTATGTAGAACAAATTCCCACAACTAGTAATCCTGTTGTAATTGCAGAATGGAAACCACAAATAACTGAACTTTCATCTAATCTACCCATTACTATTCTATTCTACGGTCATTATGATGTCCAACCTGCTGACCCCATTGATGAATGGTTTTCTCCACCTTTTGAACCAGAAATACGTGATGGTCGTATTTTCGCTCGAGGTATTGGTGACAACAAGGGACAATTCTTTGCCCATATGGTGGCTATTGAATGTCTACATAAACTCAACTTATTGGGTGTTAATGTCAAGCTTATTTTGGATGGTGAAGAAGAATTAGGTTCCCCACACATAGATGAAGCTATTACTAAGAATAAGGGATTCTTTGAGAATGTTGAATTAGTAATTGTTTCAGATGGACCAGCTGATCCCACATGGAAACCAACCTTAGAATTTGGTGCAAGAGGAATAATCACTGTTCAGTTTGAACTCAAAACTGCAAAAGGAGATGTTCATTCTGGGAACTTTGGAGGTATTCAACCTAATCCTGTTTGGGATCTTATATCTATTCTGAAAACCATGAAAGATGACCAAGGAAAGTGTTTGATTGATGGGTTCTATAATGACGTTTTTACTCCCAGTCCTGCAGCTATTAAAGCAGCTGAAGACCTCAATCGTAATCCCGAGGTTTACAAGAACCAGTTAGCTATAACCTACTTTGGGGAAGAAAAAGATCTGCCCCTAACTCACAGATTGATGTTTCGACCAACCTTCAATATTAGAGGGATAAGTTCAGGAAGTGTAAGAGAGAGTGCTCGAACCATTATTCCCAAGGAAGTAGTTGCTGAGTTAGATATACGTCTAGTACCCAATCAAACACCAGAAAAGATTGAACAGTTGTTAGTCAACCATCTAAACAAGTTAAAATTAGAATCAGAAAACTATGCTCAAATCCTTGATCGATGCAAGATTAATTTTGGTACAAGTTTCTATCCTATGTTTACTCCTCTTGAGCTACCTTGGACTGACATCCTAGTCAAATCAATTGAGGAAGGATTTGGAGAAAAACCACTTTTGATACCTCTTGCTGGAGGAAGCCTCCCACTATATTCATTATACAAAGCTACTGGGAAACCAATGTACATAATCCCCTATGCACAACCCGATGAAGATAATCATGCACCGAACGAGAATATGATGGTAGAATGGTTTGAAAACGGTGTTAAGACATCGATAGCTCTTCTGAACAATCTGAAGAGGTAAAAGATATTAAGTAAGAGCCAATCTTCAAATTATGAATGATGAAAGTCAACCTCTCAGGATTGTTATCACTGGAGG
>CAZPXJ010000045.1:14469-19689 GCA_964590855.1 uncultured archaeon | reverse complement strand
AATTATATTGCATCAATGATCAGAGTGGAAGTTGATCTTATATCTGATCATGATGAGAAAGTTATTACTTTAACAAAAGATATTTTTATTCCAACAGGAGAGTTGAGACAGATAGAAAAAGAGTAAAAAAATTAAAATCCCATTGCTTAAAAAAATAAGGAAGTTAAAAAATGAGGTGGCAAAGGAGCGCAAAGAACATGTTGAATTTGCTGAGCAAAAAGAGAAACAAATAGAAATAATGTGACGATATTCCAAAGTTTTCCTAAACATATATTGCAGAAGAGATTAACTATTAATTTGGAGGAAATTATCAGAAGAAGGAGATTATTTTGAATAAAACCAAGAAGAAATTCAATGTCAGTATAATTCTGATTCAAATATTACTTCTACAAGAATCAATAATGGTTAATAGTGAAACACCAATTATTGCTTCTAGAGTACAGGACTCAGTGAAATTTCTAGAGTAATCTATTCGGAAAATATCCCACCAAATAAAACTCTTTTCAGTATGAATGTTGTAGTTGAAATTCTAAATAGAGAATCAGAAAATTATACAGTAATTGATTTATCAGATTGTTGGCCGAAAGTAAGTATTAATGCAACATTTGCAAATCAATCTTTTGAGCTTGAAGAACATATAATGTATCATGCAACTGTAATGTATTACGATTATAGACCTGGAATCACGTGGGAATATCATAAATTTGATTTTTACATAAACCAATCAGACTTATCTCAACTTCCAGATGGAAATTATACACTCTTTAGACCAATAAATACAGCATCAAGTCTTGGTTGGGTAGAGCCAGCTGAGATACTTCTCACGAAAATAGAAGTTAATACTGGAAAAATTGCAATCTTTTATCCAGAATTTGTAGTTTTCACAATTATTCCTGAGCTAAACAAAATAATGACAACAGCCATTACTTTTGGTGTAATCATCCTATGGGGGATTTGGTTAAGGAAAAGAAAGAAAAATGAAGCTTTAAGCTGACTTTTCTTCATTTTCTATTAACCGTAAGAATTATATATCAATGATTAGACATTGAAACTGAAAAAGGTGTAATGTGTTAATTCAAAACACATTAAAAAACTAAAAAGGTGTACAAATATGTATGGTCAAGGACAAGTACCAATCTTCATCCTCAAAGAAGGAACTGAAAGATCCAAAGGCAGAGATGCTCAAAAAAATAACATCATGGCAGCCACTATTGTAGCTGACACTATCAAAAGCACTCTAGGGCCAAAAGGAATGGATAAAATGATGGTAGACAGTCTTGGAGATATTTTAATCTCTAATGATGGAGCTACTTTGCTTGATGAAATTGATGTTCAACATCCAGCTGCTAAAATGATGGTTCAAATCGCTAAGGCTCAAGATCAAGAAACCGGTGATGGAACCACTAGTTCTGTCATTGTTGCTGGTGAGCTTCTCAGACGTGGAGGCGAACTTCTAGAAAAGAAAATTCATGCTTCTTTAATTGTTGAAGGTTTTAAAGCAGCATCTCAAAAAGCTCAAGAGCTTCTTGATAAATATGCTAAAAAACTAGATCCAGTTGAAGACGAAAAACTACTTCTCCAAATAGCAGGAACTTCTTTAAACAGTAAAGCTGTTCATGGAGCTAAAGATTTAGTTGAAAAGATTGCTGTTGATAGTGTAAAAAAAGTTGCTGACGAAGACAACGGAACTTTCAAAGTTGATCTTGATAATATTAAAATTCTCCAGAAAATTGGAAAGAGCCTCGGTCAATCTGAACTTGTTGAAGGTGTTATTATAGATAAAGAAGTTGTTCATTCTGGTATGCCAAAACAAGTAAAAGATGCCAAAATCTTGCTGCTTAACTATAATGTTGAAGTTCAGAAAGGTGAATGGGATAGAGAAATCAGAATTAACGACCCCTCAGAAATGAAATCTTTCCTTGACAATGAAGAACATATTATCAAAGATATGGTTGATCAAATAATTGCTACTGGTGCAAATGTTGTTATTGCTCAAAAAGGCATTGATGACATGGCTCAATACTTCATGGCCAAGAGCAACATTCTAGCTGTCAGAAGGGTTAAGAAAAGCGACATGGAAAAACTTGCTCGAGCTACTGGAGCAAAAGTAGTTACAAACCTCAAAGATGCTAAAGCAGAGGATCTTGGTTATGCTGGCGTAGTGGAACAAGTTAAGATTGGTGATGACGATCACGTCTTTATACGTGAATGTAAAAATCCTAAATCTGTTTCAATTGTTATATACGGCGCAACCAAATATGTAACTGATGAGGCTGAAAGAGCTATTCATGACGCACTCTGTGTAGTTAGAAACGTTGTTGAAGACAAAACATACTTACCAGGTGGAGGAGCAATCTATACAGAATTATCTCTAAGACTTGATGAGTTTGCTGATGAATTCAAAGATAAAAGACAATTAGCAGTCAAAGCTTTTGCAGAAGCAATGTTATCTATTCCAATTACATTAGCAGAAAATGCAGGTATTGATCCTCTTGATATATTAAACGAACTTCGCTCTGCTCATGCAGAAGCAAATGTTGCTCAAGGTTTGAACTTATTCAAGAATGGTAAAATCGAAGATATGTTCAAAGCAGGAATCATTGAACCTCATAGAGTTGTATCACAAGCTATCAAATCCGCAAGCGAATCTGCCATTATGATTATGCGAATTGATGATGTCATCGTAGCAAAATCAGACAGACCAGCTATGCCTCCAGGCGGCGGAATGGGAATGCCTCCAGGTGGTATGGGTGGGATGCCTGGAATGATGTAGTTCAAAAATATGAATATTCATACTTTTTCCTATTTCTTCTTCTATTTTTTCTTTGTTGTTTTTTACTTCCTTCATTTTGAGTTTATATACTAAACTTCAGATATTAAGGCAGATACAATGGATGAAGATCTAACAAATGCATTAACAACTAAACCATTTCATAAAATCATAAGAGTGCATTATCGATCACCTGAGAAGAGTATATTTGAAGTATGTAAGATCCATTCTTCACTACCTGAATTTTTTTAACAAACTTGAGAAAAATATTTAATTCCATCTTTTCCTTTCTATTTTTCTTTTTATCCTTCTATTTTCTTATTTTTTGCTTCATTGTAATTATTTTTAAGTCTAATAGCAGCTTACAAAATTATGCTTGAACAAGTTCAGAAATTTCTAGAAGTCAACAACAAATTATCACTTCTTACTAGGAGTTACAGAAATAGAAATGAAGTTCAAGCGACTTATGTTTTTGAGAATTCGAATATCTACATAGTTGGTCGTTCTGATAATATCCATATTGAGCATATAAAATATAATCACAAAGTCGTAGTTAAGATAGAAGATCAGAATCACTGTTTAACGATTAGAGGATACGCTAAGATAACTAAAGACAAACAATTGAAAGAGAAATACCTCAATAATCTTGCAGAAAAAGATGGTATTGCACCTCAAGGAATATATCGTTTGGAGCTAGTTGAGATAGTTTTTCTAGAATTTAATTCTGAGGAAATGAATATCAACCAATCTTTCAAAGAAAATCAACCCTCAAAAACCTCTCAATTCTTTAAAACAATCTTAACTTCACTTCAATTCTGGATCAGGGCTACCCGATTACCTTTTGTTTCGGTCAGTGTAATGGGAGCAATCGTTGGAACAGCTGTTGCATTTTATGAGTCTTCTTCCATGAATTCCTGGTTAAATTTCATACTAACATTCCTAGGAGTATTCTTCTTCCACATAAGCATTGATTTACTAAACGACTTTTCCGATCATAAGTCTGGTTTAGATGAAATCAATGTTCAGCAAACTCCTTTCTCAGGAGGATCAAGGATGATTCAGAACAAATTACTTTCCCCAAGCTGGACATTTATAGCTGCTGTAATCAGTTTAATCTTATGTATAACTATTGGATTTTATCTTAATTTCACTGTTGCAAAAAATATCATATTATACATCGGAATAGGGGGAGTTTTTCTAGGAATCTTCTATGTCGGAATTCCATTTAAATTAGTATACTATGGCTTAGGAGAATTAGCTATCTTTCTAAGTTTTGGTCCAGCGATAGTATTTGGATCTTATTATGTTCAAGTTGAGTCTTTCAGCTGGAAACCCATTTATGTTTCTATTTTAGTTGGATTACTAATATCATTAATATTATTCATTAACCAGTTTCCAGACCATGAAGCAGATAAAGCGAAGGGGAAGAAGAATTGGGTAGTTATTTTAGGTAAAAGAGCAAGTGTCATTGTCTATGTAACTTTCATGATACTAACTTACTTGCTACTAATTCTTTTTGTAATCTTGAACATACTCCCGATTCTTAGTTTGATAGTCTTAATTTCTATACCTTTACCAATTATGGCAGTTATTAATACTATAAAAAATTATGACAATTACCTTGCAATGATACCAGCATCAGCAATGACTATACTAACTTGTTTGTCATTCTCTTTGCTATTGAGCATATCATTATTTATTAGGTAATTTATCTAAACTTTCTTCCTATCTCTGACCACGATTTGACCTTTTTTGATTAAGGTATTCAAATGATTTACTCCAAAGCGATAAGGAATCGAATCTACATTGGGGATATCTAATATCTGAATGTCTGCTGAATGACCAATGTCAATAGATCCAATTTCATTTTCTCGATTAAGAGAAACAGCACCACCATATGTAGAAGCAGTCATTGCCTCCTCGGGAAGCATTTTCATCATAAAACAACCCAAAGCAATTATTGTCTGCATATCTAAAACGTAACAATTTGGATTGAAATCTGAGGATAAAGCAACTGTTACTCCTGCATCTTTGAACATCCTATAATTCGCATATTTCTTAGACATTAACACAAAAGGAGTTGCTGGTAAAAGATTTGCCACAACATTTGCTTCAGCCATCGCATCTGCTGAAACAGCTTCAGATAATAACAGATGATCAGCTGATACAGAACCAAGATTAGCTGCCATGATTGCAGCGCCTACATTTTCTAATTCATCAGCATGTACTCGGCTCTTAAAATTTAGCTCATGAGCATATTCGAGAAATAATGTTGATTCCTCAACAGAGAAAGCTCCCTTATCTGTCCAGATATCTACAAATTCAGCTAGGTTTCTGGATTTTATCTGGGGAAGAAGTTGCATCATACTTTCAACATATTCCCATTGATTTCCCAAGTAATCTTTAGGTGTGACGTGACATCCAAGAAATGTTGGTACAATATCTAGTGG
>CAZPXJ010000045.1:0-14459 GCA_964590855.1 uncultured archaeon | reverse complement strand
TTCTAATATCTTGATTTCACTTTCGGCGTCCAAACCATAACCGGATTTTGCTTCAATCGTAGTTGTTCCATGCAACATCATTTCATCTAATCTTTGAAGTGCTAAGGATTCGAGTTCTGATCTAGAAGCCTCACGAGTCTTATTTACAGAGAACATGATACCCCCGCCACCTTGTGCAATGTCTAGATAGGTTTTTCCTTGTAATTTCATCCTCAATTCATGTGATCTATCCCCAGCAAAAACAAGATGAGTATGAGAATCTACAAAACCTGGACAAACAGTCTGTTTTTTATTGCAGTCAATTACATCATAATCAAATTTCGAATAGTTGGACAAAATTGTTGATGTTTCGCCTATAGCTTCAATCAACCCTTTCTTTATGACAACAGCATCAGCTATTTCGTTTGAATATATAGGTTCATATTTGGTTACAGGACCGAGAAACAATTCAGATGCGTTAGAAATAATGATTCCTTCTTTATCAGTATCATGCATTATTCTCAAGTTTTAAGGCTAAAAACATATTTTTAAAGTTATGTTTGAAAAGTAAAGAATGGAAAGAGAATAATTCTCCATTCCATTAGTTCTCACGACATTAATTTAATCTAAGCTACCAATCTCTTTTTCAACTTCTTCAAGAATCTCACAAGACTTAACCAAAGCTTTCATTGCATTATGGTCATCGAATAATGGTCTGTCTATATCTAAGAATTCAACATATTTTCGAATGACTTCTTTAGCTTTGGTTACACCTTTACCAAAAGTGAATTCTCTAAAATCTAGAGCTTGAGCTGCTGCCATAAATTCAATTCCTAAGACTCCATAAGCATTATCCATTATCTGGAAATTCTTAAGTGCAGTATTCATCCCCATTGATACAAAATCTTCTTGATCAGCTGCAGCAGGAATTGATTGAATACTTGCTGGTGCTGATAGAATTCTCATTTCAACTATTTGCATGTCTGCAGTATATTGACTCAACATCAACCCAGACATTAAACCAGCATGTTTTGATAGGAAGGGGGGCAATCCCACGCTTAAAGCAGGATGATTTAACCGGTTCATTCTACGTTCTGACATAACGCAGACCATAGTAATGGCAGCACCAGCCATATCCAAAGGCACACTTACTGGAGATCCTTGGAAATTGGCACCAGTTAAAGTTAGATTTTCTTCTGTGAAGAAAACAGGATTATCACCAACACCATTCAATTCAATCTCAACTTGAGATTGAGCCCAAGCCAAAGCATCGTGTGCAGCACCCAAAACTTGTGGTGCAGAACGCATTGAATATGCATCTTGAACCTTGACTTTTAGTGTCCCTTCATAAAGATCTCCACCTTTGAAGAGTTTGGAGAGTGATTTTGCACATCTAATAGCTCCTGGAAATCCTCGGACCTCATGAAGTTTAGGTGTATATGGCTTCATATTACCCATCAGAGCCTCAATTGACATAGCACAAGCTATTTCAGCTTGTTTCATGAAACGTTTTGCATCATATAGAAAAATTGCACTCATTGCAGTGAGTAGGTTAGATCCATTAATAGCAGCTAAACCATCTCTTGCTTGTAAACCTGGTACTTCGATACCAGCCTTATCCAATGCTTCCTTTCCAGGTAATAATTCTCCCTTGTAAAAAGCTCGTCCTTCACCCATCAGTAAAAGAGCAATCTGCGACATTGGTGCTAAATCACCGCAAGCACCAACTGACCCCTTTTCACATACTTCAGGAGTAACACCTTTGTTCAACATCTCAACATATGTTTCCGCAATTATAGGTCTATTACCTGAATATCCATTTGCTAAAACATTCAATCTACCTAGCATAGCTGCACGTACATGCTCTAATGGTGCAGCTTTACCAATACCAGCTGCATGATTATAAATCAGGTATTTTTGAAATAATAGAACTTCTTCATCAGTTAGAACAACTTCTGAAAATTCTCCAATACCAGTGGTAATTCCATACATGATTTCTTTAGCTTCAATTTTCTTTTCAAGCATTTCTCTGCATTTTCTCATCCGCTCCATTGCGTCGGGATGGATTTCCACTTTCTCATTATGTCGCGCAACTCTAACAACATCATCAATAGTTAATCCTTTACCTGTAATAACGTAAGTCATTTTTACACCTACAACAATTTTTTATGAATCGTTGAGCACTCGGTTTAAAATATTTGTCCAATGTATTTGATTTTTGTCACTCATTTCATATGCGAAACATAATGGATAAATAGAACAGAATTAAATTTCATCTGATAAGTATGGAACAAGAAGCTGTAGTTCTAGATGGTGATTCTTTAACCATAAAAGAATTGATAGATGTTACCCGTTTTGGTAGGAAAGTAACTATCAGTGAAAAAGGTAAGCATAGGATAAAACATGCAAGAGAGATTATTGAAGCAAAACTTGCTAATAACGAAGTTATTTATGGGGTTTCTACTGGTTTTGGAAAACTAGCGAATGAAATCATATCACCAGTTGAAAGGGAGATTCTTCAAAAGAATCTGATTAAATCACATAGCATTGGATTCGGTTCCTATATTCCAGATGAAGTTGTATTAGGTGCAATGGTTATAGAATTAAATTCTTTTTGTAAAGGTGGAAGTGGTATTCGACTTATTGTTGTAGAAATGCTAGAAACCCTCATTAATAACAGAGTAGTTCCTCTTGTCCCTAGTATTGGTTCACTTGGTGCTAGTGGTGATTTATCTCCGTTAGCCTATATTGCTAGACTTCTCATCGGCGATGGACAGGCTAAATACAACAATCAAATTCTGAGAGATTCTGAAATTCTTGCTCAATTAGGTTTATCTCCTCTTGAATTGAGTGCAAAAGAGGGTTTATCATTAATTAATGGAACTCATGTCCTTACATCTTATGCAGCTCATACTGTATGGGATGCATTAAATGTATTGAAAAATTCAATTGTCTCTGTTGGTTTGACCTTAGAAGCTTTTGATGGCAATGTTCAAGCGTTTTCCTCTTTTATCATGAATTTGCGTCCTCACAAAGGTCAATGTGAATATGCAAAAGCACTTCTTAAAATTCTGGAAGGAAGCGATTTGACTAAACAGCAGCCTAAACGAATCCAAGATCCTTATTCTATTAGATGTTCACCTCAAGTCCATGGTGCAATTTTAGACTCGATAATTCATTGTAAGAATCTTGTAGAAATTGAGATAAACTCAACAACAGATAATCCTCTCGTCGATATTGAAAGTTCTGTTGTTGCTTCTGGTGGGAATTTTCACGGAGAACCAATTGGTCTTTCAATGGATTATCTATCCATAGCGATGACAGAACTAGGCAATATCTCAGAAAGAAGAGTTAATTTATTGTTAGATTCATCAATTTCCGATTTACCTCCATTTCTATCAGATCAACCTGGTTTAGATTCTGGATTAATGATTCTCCAGTATGCAGATACAGCCATCTCAGCAGAAAACAAAGTACTTGCTTCACCAGCTTCTATTGACAATACCTCAGTATCAGCAAATCAAGAAGACCATGTTTCTATGGGATTAACAGCAAGTAAGAAAGCATACAAAATTGTCTCTAATACCTCTAAGATGATAGCTGTAGAAATTTATACAGCATGTCAAGCTTTGAAATTTAACAAGACAAGAACCATTTCAAGAGCATTGAATAAAATCTATTCATTCATAAGAGCTACAGTTCCACCCTTAGAAGGAGATAGATTCTTCGATACCGAAGTTTACTGGATTGGAGATCAAATAGAAAATAGAAAACTTATCCAATTAGCTGAAGAAGAAACAGGTAAGTTGCTTGGTGATTTCTAGTGAAATATGCCATTCTTGGGGACATACATGGAGGGATTGGGAACCTAAGAAGGATAAGAAGGAAGTTAAAGGAATGTCAAGCTATATTCATCACAGGTGACATTACTGGCACCATTTCTTACACTTTAATTTTAAAATCCATTCTAAAGAGCAGGAAGATATCAAGAGAAAACTATACTGAGTTGGTATATACGGAATATCTAGAGAAATTTACCTCTTTCCAGATTAGAACTGCAAAAAGAATTTTCGCTATACTTGAAAAATTGAATATACCAGTTTTTTTTACACATGGCAATAGTGAAACTGTAAAAGTTAGAGAATACTACGAAGATATATCTAAAGAGAAATCCAATTTAATTTATCTTGGTAATTCTTTAAAAATCTTCAACAACCTAGCTATAATTGGGTATGGTTATTGTTCTCCTGCGGATTATAGAACACCACTACAGACCCCTGGAGAAAAAGAAAAAGATGACATTAAGTCTGATTTGATAAGGTTGGAAAATCAATTCTTTGATTTATCAGCTACAGATGACAAAATTATAATTGGACTATTTCATGAGCCACCTATAAATACGAGACTTGATTTTATTCCAAATAAATCCATTCATGGTGGAAGTGATCTAATTAAAGAACATATCTCGAAAATCCCTTACGATTATATTTTTGCTGGCCACATACATGAATCTCAGAATCATGAACAAATGGAAAGTGTTTTACTAATTAACCCAGGTGCCCTAGTAGATAGAAATTATTCAATTGTTGATCTTGAAGATTCCACCGTTTCATTTAGGAAATTACGCATTCCTCTTTCTTTCAAAGGATTAGTCTATCGTACCAGAACTGTTTTCGAATAACATAGAACGACCAAAACTTTAATAAGCATTTAAATTTACTGTAATTTACTCAAAATCAGTAAATTTAAAATGTGGGAAAATAAATGATACCAGTAGTTGATGTAGATATCAAAGAACGAGAGCTTGAAGCTGTTACAGATGTTGTAAAAAGTAAATTCCTTATTGAGGGGAAAAATATCAAGATGTTTGAAGAAAAATTTTCTAATTTCACCGGAGCAAAATTTTCTACAGTTGCTGTAAATGGCACATGTGCATTACATCTAGCGATGGTAGCTTTGAATATTGGTCCAAAAGACGAAGTTATCACAACACCTTACACATTCGTTGCATCATCAAATGCTATTTTGTTTTCAGGAGCTATTCCTATTTTTTCAGATATTGATCGAGAAACATTTAATCTCGATCCTGAAAAAATAGAAGAGCAGATTACAGAAAAAACTAAAGCTATAATGCCTGTACATATCTTTGGAAACCCTTGTGACATGAAAGCTATAATGGACATAGCTGAAGATCATAATCTGATTGTGATAGAAGACTGCGCTCAAGCTCATGGTGCTAAAATTAATAATACTCATGTGGGTAATTTTGGTGATGTTGGCTGCTTTTCATTTTATGGCACCAAGAACTTAGTTGGAGGAGAGGGGGGAGCATTAATCACTAATAATGAAGAGCTATTTGACAAAATTAAGAGTCTTAAAAACCATGGTAGAAGTCCTGCAGGAGGATATGCTCACTATAGTATTGGGTTCAACTATAGATCTACAGATATGACTGGAGCGATAATGAATGTTCAGATGGATAGATCTGAAGAAATTATGTCTAAACGTCATCATAATGGTGAGAGATATAGAGAAGGATTAAAAACGTTTGAGGAACTCAAACTACAACAAGTATTACCTGGTCACCAACACTCAGATTACATAATGGCACCCATAATCCAAAAAGAGGGAATAGAACAGCAACAAATTATCGATTATTTAAAATCAAAAAATGTTGGGTCTCGAGCAATCTACAGTGTTTTATCCTATCAACAACCTTGTTATACAGATTTGAGTAATTGGCTCTTATCTCGAGTAATTGACTATCCTGATTATTCCAAGGTAAGATGTCCTAATGCCGAATTCATAGCAAAAAATCATTTTGAGATACCCATGGTTACATCTCTTAATGATGAATCAATAGATTATGTAATTTCTACCTTAAGAGAGTTCTTTGATACACATTAATTTTCCAACTCTTCTCATTTTATTTATAAAAAATGATACGATACTTTCGAAAAGCTTTTTTGAACTAACAAAGAATGTTGTGTGAACACAATGAGTGATATCAGTGATGATTTTCCCTTGTACATGTCCTCTGCAACAGTAAATGAAGGAAAACAAGTAGAATTAATTGTTGTCTTTGAAGGATATGGTGAAGGGATAGATAAAGTTCTCTTAATTGGACAAAAAAACAGTTTACCAACCGACATATCAAATGCTATTGTTTTCGAAAAGGGAGAGAAAGTTAGTAGAGCATCCTATGAAGTTACGTTCCCAATTTGGGAAGATGGTTCATTCCAAACTGTAGTTGAGAAACAAGGAAAATTCATCTATGAACCGGGAGAAGCTCATAATATAGTTTTTAGAGGAAGAGGTGTGTTTCTGGATTTACGAAAAATCTACCACTTATCTAAAGACATTTCTCCCCCCAAAGAGTCCAAAAAAGAGAAGAAGGAGAAAAAACAAGAAGAGAAAATAATCTCTCCAGATCCAGAGGAAGTTGTCACTTCTCCAGCATATGATGACTTCAATATGTTATCACTTAAACCAAGAGACTTTCGATCCTTTAATCCAGATCTAAAAAGCTATCTTCTACAACTACTTGACTATCTAAGTAATCCTAAAAGCATGCAATTGGTTTTTGATACCGTAATTTTACCAGACATTTCTCGTTCACTGAAAGTATGTATATCCGAAGAAGGCCGTTCTTCAGTCTTTGATGTCTGCTTCCCCCCTATTATTCTTATTGAGAAAGCATTAATTATCAGTGGGATGATTCATAATCAGATTCTAAACGAGGAATCAGTAGAAAAATACAAGAGAGAAGTAATAGACAAAATCCCTGAGATAAGACAAAACATTCAGACTGCTGAATTTCGAGTTACAACTGATTTACTTAAAAAAGAATATGACGATGACATTCATGAATTGAAATCACGTTTCTATGATCAAATCTAATGGAGATTCTTCACATTAATTTTTGTTAATTTATATTGATGGTATTCAACCAAAACACGAACGTATCCATTTTTTATATCTTGAATTTCAACGAGGTCATTAAGATCTAGTTGTAACTGGTCGATTGTATGAAGTTTTTCTTCTGTGGAAATAATTAGTAGTTTTAAGCTTCTAACAGAATTTATGACTCTAGCACTAATTTGCTGATTACCTCGACCTAGAACAAATCCTTGTCCTCCAATGGGAGTGAGAATCATTCTGACATCTCTATCTTTTACAACATTGTACAAAGTTTCTTCATTAACATCCTTGTTGATGATTTTTCCATTTTCTAGGATATCTATACCTAAGAGGGTTTTTTCAATACCAAGCGATTTTATGACATGGAAAACAGTTCCACCTGTCCCCAGAATCACAATACCATTATAAACATCATATTCATCCTTAAGCTCTTCAGCCATCGATTCATATGTTTCTATTGATGTAAAGGCGGATGAAACTTTTCCACCTTGAATTAATCCAATTTTCTGCGGAACAATTAGATAACCAAATAATCTTGATTCAACCCGGTTTTCTCTAAACAAATCTTCATTGATATCCATAACATTTTCAGGAGCGAAAGTTATATCTCCAAAATACATCTCCTCAAGAATATCCCCCAAATCTTCTGGTCTGTACAGAAAGCAACCACTATGCATTTTAACTCCTGAAGGTATACCCAACACTGGAATTTGATCTTTTATAATCGACGCGACATCTCTTGCTGTACCATCTCCACCCACAAAAAGTATCAAATCTACTTTTGCATCAAGAAAAGCTTTGCAAGCATCTTTAGTATCTTCTGCTGAAGTTCTTTCTCCTGCAGGTTGATATATCAGAGTTTTTTCAAAGGGAAAGAGATTGATTATTTCCTCCCCCATTGGATCTCCACAGTAATGAATCAATAAGGGGATAGAATCTGGTATCGATTCCATAGCTGTTTTCACTCTTCCGAAGGAATAATGCTCTCCTTTTTCAAAAAAAATCCATGCTTCATCTATGTAATCAGTTCCTTTCCAAGCTTTCTTACCACCTAAACCAGCAATAGGATTGACGATAAAACCTAATTTAAGAGTCACGAATCAAAAATATAGGTGGGCTAATTGAAGATTTCTATTCAACTAGAGTATAAATCATTCTTTAGCTTCAGAAGTTTCTTTAGATTCTTCTTTTGGAGTTTTTCCTACTGGGAAGTATAGGTCTATCAATTTGTTAAAACTAATCTTTTTCCCTTTAAAAGTTTCAACTTTCGACTTGTGAAATCTGTAAGTTAGATAGAACATTGTTATAATAATAACATATCCACCAAGTGAAAAATAGGGATTGAGTGCAAGTAGATTGCTTTGAGAATCTGTAAAAAAGAAAGGGTATGCAAATAAGGAAACAATCCAGATTATTCCCCAAAGACTAAAATTTAATAGAATTTCCTTGAAAGACCAAACACCAATTATAGAAGTGAAAAGAATGGTTTCAAGGTAAGCAATAATTAAATATGCACCCCCATAAAACAAAATTAAATCTCGTTTTCTTAATGTAATTGCATAAGGAGAAATATCAAATTTGAAAGGTTTAAGACACAATTGAGCAAGTTTCAGTTTTCGAATCTCAGCTGGTTGTCCAGATGTAATTAGTGACCAAAAGTTTTCACCGATAAAATGAACCAGTGCCATTATCCACCCAAATACCAATGACCAGACAATATTAGTTTTATCAAAACTCCTTTCATTAATTTCGAAGTCAGACTCTTTTCCAAATGGTAATAATGCATATCGAGCAATTTTGTATGTTTGAAATGCTAGAGGAAGACCAATGATTGATAGTATTAGAATTAATGTTGCAAATAACCATAAAGCAGAAAACCACCATCCAACTGTGACAACCCATATAATACGTTGAATTATTTCTCGAGAAGAACTTGTATCTACATTTGAAGCATCAGTCATTTTAATACCTGTTTATTTTTTTGTTTTATAAGGGCGTTATAAACTATAGAATAGTAGGACTGTTTTAAATTTAACTAATTAACCGAATTAATTAACAAAGCAAAGGTAGTAGAAGAGCTCAGGAAGTTACCAAGTAGACATCTATCAATACGTAGGAGTGCAAATAAAAAAACCGTAAAATAGCGTTTTTTTCGTTTTTTGCATTGATTTAGGAAAACTATATAAGTAAAATTGACCAAGTATAAGTACTAGAACCTTTGAGTCGGAAAATTTCATAATAAAATGAAAGAAAGAAATACGTATTAACAATACGTAGAGAATCGGCTAAAATACGTTAGAGTAGCGGTATTTGGCGCTCCCAAAAGTTTATAAGGACTGACGCTGGGAGAGGATATCACGAACAAAAATCGGCTCATCAGAGCATGACAATCAGCACAAACTGATTGAAAGATTTAACTAATAGGTGAAAAAATTGAAAAGAAGGAAATTGCCACGTGGTGGAGAAGACATAATTAAGGTCTTAGACATAAATGGCCCTATGACTCAGAAGCAAATCCTGAGTTCCGTCGAACAGCCTGAAAGAACAGTTAGGTATGGTATTAGAAGATTATTAGAAAAAGGTATACTTAAGAAAATGTCCAATTTAAGCGATATGCGTAGTGTATTCTATTATCTCGATCCAAGTATTCGCGAGAATTTCGAGTTCCTAGTTGAGGAACAAATTGAAGTAATTCAAACTGCTTAGGTTTCTTTTGGAGTCACTGGCTCCATTTATTACGGGAGAGGAGAAAGGGATTTTTCCCCTTATTTTTTGCTATTTTTCCATTATTTAATGGCAATAAATCTAGAGAAATTTACCATTTTACGTCTTTTTCAAACTTATTATATTCTATCCTTCTTAGCTTACTGTTGCACACTAGATTTGACATAGGGGAAGGCAATAAAGAAAATCAATCATCGAACTATTAAAATACAACCAACATTATGTAACCACATTCTCTCTGGTTTAAGAGTTAACAATCCACTTCACCTAACAACATTAAAGACTGAGCTGCAACTTAAATTGTTTCTGTTCTCCTTTATCAATTAATTTGCAAAACTATAAACGGTTTGAAAAATGAAAACTAAGAGAGTATTAACAGTTTTTCTTATGGTCATCGCTATCACTTCTCCAGGTCTATATCTTACTGAGGTTTCTCCCTTTTTATTGTTTGATGGGAGTTGTGGAAGCGATGTAACTAATCCATCTTCCAAAATAGGAAATCTTCAAGATACCGCTTACACCTATACTGGAGTTGATTGTGTTGTATATGATTATGAGATTGTGCCAGACGATAATGTAACGATAGTTGTTATTGATAACGGACTCAGTGGTGATGCTTGGGAGTATTTAGAAGATAATGAAGTCGCTACAATAGACATTATAGGTTTTTTGACTGAAGATGAGAATAGCACACTCACATGGATTACTGATCCTACCGATTCCTACTTGGATGAACAGTATTATACTAATCATGGATTAGCAGTATGCTCAGTTCTCGCATCAATCGCAAGGGATGTGAAAGTTATTTTTATTGACCTTGACTATTTAGGGGATCCCTATGGTTTTGAGCTTGATGATTATTCTCTTTGGGAATGGATAGATGATTATCAATCTACTTATGATATTGATATAATAACAACATCTTGCTCTTGGCATAATGATTTTATGTCCGCAGCTATTGAAGATTTGTGGGATAATTTGATCAGTAATGGAGTGATGATGCTAGCATCTGCAGGAAATGCTGGTAATTATCTAAACTATGTCTATTGGGATCCATCTTGTTATCCACAATATTATTCTCAGTGGTACTGCGTGGGTTCGATAGATCATGAGACAAGAGAGAATACTAACCCTCCAGATATAGATTCATATAAAGATAGTTTATCGGACTTTTCTTCATGGTATGAAAATAATGAAACAGGGAATCATATTGTCAATTGGTTAGAACCAGGAAATGGAATTCCAGTACTGACACCTGACCCTCCTGATGATTTTGAATGGGAATATGCATGGGGTACCAGTTTAAGCACTCCATATTTAGCAGCAATAATAGCTTTAGTAATTACTAAATATCATGATGGTATCGGTTCTTTTACGGACCCTTCTGTTCAGAAGGTTGTAGAAATCCTACAATATGCTAGTTCAAGGAGTACTTTCCACCAAAAGCAAGGGTATGGTTATATTGATGCATATCTTGCATGTGGCAAAGCATATACTGAGGGGGTGTTAGCATCCTAAAGAGATATATGTGTCTTTGGACAAATAATAGCAAAGATTCATGTAGAGAATTAATTGTAGAAGGAGAAAATAATGACAAGTAATCAATTTAACTTTATAGTAATTTTGGTCCTTCTTTCATCTTTATTTGTATGCCCTTTAACTGTTATTGGTGAGGATATACCCATTATTGCTTCTCGAATCTCAGATGTCACTGAAATTTCTATAATTGATGATATAGATTTAAACAAGCCCAACAACACACTGTTTCGAATAAACACTACTGTAGAGATTCTAAACAGATGTAGCGAAAATTATACTGTATACGAAAATGCAGATTATTACCCAAAAATTGTTATAGGTGCTTCATTTGTTAATAAATCACTAGATTTAGAACCTAGGATAATAAGCTTCGATATGGGTGTTGATTACACCTATGCTCCTGCTCTTACAACAGAATATGAAAGTTTACTCTTCTATATCAATCAATCTGATTTATCTTACCTTCCTGATGGCAATTATACCGTACTCAGACCTATTAGCACTCTATACCCATCTAATTCCGAGTTGTTACCTGTTCAATTTCAAGTGTCTTCTGGAGTGGCATACTATGTATATGCTAACTTTACAAACCTAACAATTCCCTCAAATGAAACCGCATCTTTTATCTATTCAACTCTTACAGGATTGTTGATTTCCTCATTGCTAATGATAATTAGAAGAGCATACAAAAAGAATGATAGAAAGACATAATGAGACAATTGTAATAAGTTCCACTGCGAAACTAGCAATAGTCTCCTTTCTACTTTTTTTCAAACTGTATCTACAGAGAAGTGTTTTTTATTATCTCGATCCAAGTATTCGCGAGAATTTCGAGTTCCTTGTTGAGGAACAAATTGAAGTTACACAAACTGCTTAGGTTTCTTTTGGAGTCATTGGCTCCATTTATTATCAAATGGGAGGGGAGAGGGATTTTTTTCCCTCATTTTGTTGTTTTTTTCTTGTCTATCAAACGTAAATTATATTAACGCCGTTTCTTTTTCTTATTTGTAATGAGTACTATTTCCCCACTTGATGAATTAAAAGAGCTTAAAGAAGCAGTTGTTTGGATGCAGAAAGTTCTTTCTTCTTACGAGAATGAAATTGCCACACGCAAAGATGTCGCACTTCTTGCTAAAAGAGCACAAAAGAAGATAGAATCATATAAACCAAATGATCTTGAGAAAGAGCATAAAGAAACTGTCATCGACTTATGTATCTCACTATCCACAATTGATAGAGCTGCAGGGAATTTCGAAAATTTCTTTTTTGATAGCCTTCATGACGAACTTGAAAAAGCACTGAGCTTATTAGGAGCTTGAGAAAATGAGCAATCTACAACCCGATTATAATTTCAAAATTCTTTTACTTGGTGACGCAGCCGTAGGAAAAACAAGTCTTGTTCAACGGTTTGTTCATGACAGATTTGAAAGTTCTTATTTGATGACAATAGGAATGGAACCTTCAGAAAAACTCGTTGCTTTGGAAGATGGTACCAAGGTTGCTTTATCAATCTGGGATTTAGCAGGTCAAGAAAGGTTCCAATTTATACGTCATACCTTCTATACTGGTGCAAAAGCAGCTTTACTTGTTTATGACTTAACTAGAGCTGCTACTTTGAAGAATGCTCAAAAATGGAGTAAAGAATTCGTAGAAAATTGTGGTAAGGATGTAGTTAAGATATTAGTAGGGAACAAAGAAGATCTAAAGGATCAAGTGGCTGTATCCAACAAAGAATGTGATGAAGCACACACCAAAATTAAAAGCCACAAAAGTTTTCGAACAAGTGCTTTAACTGGTGCTCATGTAGAAGAAGCTTTTACTGAAATAGCAGAACTTCTAGTAAAGCAATCTAAGAAACATGATTCTTAAAAAATTATTTCTTATCTTCTGTTTCTTCTTTTTGTTTTTCTTCGCTCTCATCTTCTAATATATCTTCATCTTCAAAGAAGAGCATCCCATCTAATACAGTATCCAGAAGAGGACGTTCAGGAGGAGACAATGGTATTTGCATGTCATCAACGATTGATACATCAAGTGAAGAAAGGTCTGCTCTACTTCTTGCCCTACCAGCTGTAACCCCACTTGTTTGAATTCTTTCAATCATCGATTTCATGGAACTAATTTCACTTTTCAATTCTTTAAGAGCTGTTAGATCTTCCAATTTATCAAGTAAATTATCTACTTTTTCGATTTCCTTCTTTGTTTGTTTTTCCATTTTCTTACCATTTTCGATAATTTTGGCTAATCGTGCGTCAGTTACCGAAGTCTTTAGTGAAGGAGTTGGTCGAACAGGTATTTTTCCTGTTGGAGAAATAGAAATCTTGAAATCATCTAGAGTTCCAAATTGTTCTTTATGATGAGATTTTATTGATTCCAGAATTGCAGTCTCGGTGCTACCATAATGTAACACCAAATCTTGAAGCATGTCGAAGAAATCGATAGGAATTGGTAACTCAACTATTCTAGCGATTTTTTGATCCTTCTTCTCTTCAAACATTTGGACAATCCCCGGGGTCATGATAACGTCTGTTAGATATGCGTTGTTTTGATTATTTAAAGTATTTTTGGCAAGACACATCATTCAAAGTAATAAAATCTAAAAGTCATTCTAGAAAGAAATTTAAAAGCACCAAGATTAACTAAAACTTGATGACTAGTAGAGAAAACATAATTTTTGCATGTTTTGCTCATCCAGATGATGAAATAGGATGTATGGGTACTCTTGCCAATCATGTTGACAGAGGTGATAAAGTTATTCTTGCATTTACAACCAGTGGAGAGATGGCGTCACATTTCAATGGAATGGATTTCTCTGAAGTCAAGAAAATAAGAGAAGAACAGGGAAAAGAAGTAGGTAAAATCATTGGGTGTGAATCTATGTTCTTGGGATATGGTGATACATCTGTTAGAGCAACCAGAGAAAGTGCTCTCAAAATGGCAAAAGTAATTGCTGAAATCAAACCTGACGCCGTGGTTACCTGGTCAATGAATACTCAACATCCTGATCATAGAGGTACAGCAAATATCCTTTATGATGCGATCACCTATGCACGCATACCTAAAATTACTGAACCATTAGATCCCTACAGACCACCTTTAAACATTCCAATATTCATGTATCATGACGAAGTATCTCCCCTTCCAACACTTTATGTTGACGTTTCAGAAAACTTTGAGAAGGTTAGAGAAGTTGCAAAGCTTTATGGTGATTTCTATGGGTGGAAGCAGGTTGATGAGTGGCTGGAAGTTGGTAGAAAATCAAATGGTTTCAAATGTGGAGTAAAATATGCAGAGAG
>CAZPXJ010000044.1:12544-19872 GCA_964590855.1 uncultured archaeon | reverse complement strand
TGAATTTCTCCTCAACAGAGTAATACATAAATTCGGAAATAAAAAGTCTTCCGCTTTTCAAGCTAGCACTAAAATTAGTTTTATTTATGCGAAATACAAAGAGAATATAATAGAAGGTTAGAATTTATGAGTGAAGAGCATCATAATATCGAAGATATTAAGGTCCAGATAATCGACTATGATGATGTACCAGCTCATTCATTTCCGTTTTTTACATCATATAGAATGTTCTTTGACGATCAGATTAAGTGTTATGGTTTTATGATGCAAGAAGAGATTGTAGCTGTTTCAGCTGTAATTCCTGATGAACCAAGTTATGAAGGAGGATTTATTTCAGTTGGATGTCCAATTATTTATATTTTTGAAGTAAGAGAAGACCTCAGAAGAAAAGGAGTAGGACAAAAATGTGCTCAGATATTGACACAAAGTGTAATTGAAGATGATACAATCCAACTCTGTTGTTCGCCTTTTGTAACACCATTTTGGCAAAAAGTAGGTTTCGACATAC
This sequence comes from uncultured archaeon, assembly GCA_964590855.1. Classification (GTDB taxonomy): domain Archaea; phylum Asgardarchaeota; class Heimdallarchaeia; order Heimdallarchaeales; family Heimdallarchaeaceae; genus UBA460. The sequence continues at coordinate 19,364 of CAZPXJ010000044.1, read as the reverse complement.
AATTTTTAGATCAATCACTCTACATGCATAAAATGGTTCTAAAAAAAGAAGGAAAAAATATAAAAAATGAAGAAATCAACGAAGATTCTAGGTTCCTTTCGTTCTAGGACCTGAGGATATGCGTTGTATAATCATTCCTTCAAGAAGAAAGGGAGTAAGATTCATTGAAAGGTTAAGAGCATCCGTTAATCTTCCTTCACTATTCGAGTAAATTGTCATTAGCTTTTCATCTTTCTTACAAAAATCACCTATTTTCTTATAGAGATAGACTCCGGCTTCTTTATGATGAGGAGTTCCTGCAGCTTTAGCTATTTTCTTAATTGCAGAATTAGAAAGTTTAACTATATAACCATCCTTTGGTGCAACTATATCAGCAGTGAACTCTCCTACAACTACGTCTTCAGGTTGTACAGTAGGATTACCACCTTGGACTCCAATTATCTCTTCCATTTTTGCTTTAGTTTTTCCTTTCAATATATAATCAGCTGCTAGTTTTGCTCCTTGACCTGATGGAGCAATTCCGGCCATCTCGAAAAGAATTCCTGAAAGCTCAGCACTTTTCTCAAACACACTTGTAGGTCCCTTTCCATTGATAACATTCAAAGCTTCTCTTGCTTCTAAAGCAGGACCAACAGCTTTACCTAAAGGTTGTTCGCCATAGCTTAAAGCAGCCTCAATCGATATACCTAATCTGCGACCTAGTTCAGTTGCTTCATGGGCATATTGTATTGCATCTTCTTTCGTTGGCATTTTTGTACCCTCACCTGTTGGAATATCTAATACCATATAGTTTACTCCTGTAGATACTTTTTTACTGAAGATACTTGCTAACATTTGACTATGAGGGTCGATTCCTAGAGGTTGTTCAATTTTATGAATAACTATTTCGTCTAAAGGCGACAAGTCTAGTGTTCCACCCCAAACGAGCATTCCGCGTGTTTTTGGAGCAATTTCCAGAATTTCATCTGCTGAAAAATTTACATTACATAAAACTTCCATTGTGTCAGCTGTTCCACTGGGTGATGTAATTGCTCTGGAACTAGTTTTTGGGATTAGTAATCCAGCAGCTGCAACAGTAGGTACAATCACTAAACTAACCTTGTTTCCTGGAATACCACCAATAGAATGTTTATCATAAACTGGTTCATCAAATGCTAGAGTTGTTCCAAATTCAGCCATGAAAGTTGTCAAACTAGCTATTTCATCCATATTCAATCCTAAATAATATTGAGCTAGAGTAAACATAGAAATTTCCAAATCTGTGTAATTTCCATTACAGATGTCATTCACAATTGATCTGATTTCTCCCTCTTTCCAAACAAGTCCTGTTCTTTTTGTTTTAACAAATTCAATTGACTGAGGACGTCTTCTAACAAATACTTGAACCAGCTCTTCAGGTGCTGCTTTTAATTCGTCTAATAATTTTTCACTTAAACCAACTAATCCTGGTTCTATTAAAGAATCCGTGCTTAAAGCCTCACACATGATTTCACCAGAATTACTTTTAATTTTTATATTTGCTGAGTGTTTAATCTTCAAATCACTCAGAGTTTTCTCATTTATGATTGCAATATTGCGGTCAATCTCATAGTTGATTTTCTCTAATTTTAATGGTGTCATTTTATCAACTCACAAAATAAATTATGTTTATTCATTAATATTTCTTCGGGAAGGTAAAAAGTGCTGTTAGAACATATAACATTTTCGTTTTATGGTAATTTATATGAAAGAAGGTAAAAGAAAGAAATGAAAAAGAAGAGAAGTATGTTTAATCTCTTTTTGCTAATTTGCGTGCCTCTAAATAGAGTTTTAACCTTTGGAATGCATGTAATCTAAAAGCTACTATTACACCTACAATAACTAGAATTATTGGAATCCAAACGACCCAAGTTGTGATGTAATAAGGCAGACCCCAACCATGTAATCTTATGAGGGTTAGATTTGCACCAGCAATAAATCCTGTACCATTGATAAATGATGCTGAATAATCCATTTCATTTAAGAGACCTGAAGCTCTATCAAATGTCAATGTGATTTCAGTAATATTGTTAACTTCAGATATTATGGTATTTTCGTAAATAACAAGGTTGTCCTCAAAGGTCCAATGAGTTCTATCAAAGAATTGAGAATTTTCCAAATAATCGAAGTAACCTTCATTACCCATTGCAGTATAGTTGTAAATTACTCCCCCTGCTTCTTCTACAAGATTTAGACCAATAGGTTGCATGTATTTGTAGATAGCTCTTCCTGCCGCATCATCACTTGGATACCTTGCCATTACATCATTGACATATAGTTGCCCCCAAGAATGAGGTTCTGTTCTTTGTAACCAAGGATCTCCACCCATAATCAAGATTATATTGTCTCCTTGTTTGAGTTTTTTGTCCCCTTCTTTTATGTGAAAATTCTCTGTTCTTTCAAGATCTATGATTTTCCACTTAAATCTTTTATCAGATCTAACATTATCATTGTAATCATAAAGATCTAATTGAGACATATTTATTGAATTAGGAGCATTTATTGCAGATTCAATATCCCCTTCTACGTTTAAGGATGGTTCAGATATGTTATCAACTAGAGCTGAAGCAGCCCACATTCGTGCTGAAGAAGAACCTACAATTAGAAGAATAGTAAATAAACCTATAAAACTACGTCTACTCATGATATCACTTTAATTCTACTTATACTTGTTCTATCGTTGAAGAAGACATATTTTTAACCTTATCGGTTTACCCTAAGGAAAAAAATATTAGAGAGTAGATTATCGTCTTAAGTTGCTTTTGGTGAAATTTGATCATTATTCTATAATATCTTTGTAAGAAAGATTAGAAGTTTATTCTTCTACTGTAAAATATAGTCTTTTCTTATCTTTTCCCCTATTTTCGGTTTTCAAGGGGACAAAAGTACCAATCTCTTTTGTACGATTAACATGTACTCCACCATCAGCTTGTCGATCTACATTTTGGATTTCGACAATACGTAAAATCTTGACACTTTCTGGAATCAGATTGACTTTTGTTCTGATTAAATCGGGATCTTTTAGAGCTTCTTCTCTTTCCATAAATGTAACAGAAACCTTGTGATTTCCTTCTATGATTTCTTTCATTGCATTTTCTATTTCTTGAACTCGTTCTTGTCGTAAGTGATCAATATCGAAGTCTACTCTGCTTTTTTCAGGAGTTATATTTCCGCCAGTTACAGTAGTTCCATATTTCTTAAAAAGAATGCTTGAAATTGAATGAACAGTCGTATGCAGTCTCATCTGTTTGTACCGCTTCTCCCAATCAATTTTCCCTTTTACTTTGGAACCATTTATTTCATCACTAGGAATAGGTGAGAGTTTGTGTTTTACTTTACCACCTTTAGATGAGACTTCAATTACCTTGTATTCATCTCCACTCATTGTAATAATTTTTCCTGTATCGCATTGTAAACCACCTCCAGTAGGAGAAAAAGCAGTTCTATTTAGTATAATATAATCTTCCTCAACAGCAAGAATTGTTGCATCAAATTCTTTTAGATATGAATCTTTTTGGTAAAGGAGTTCAGTCATGAATAAATAAAAAATAAAGAAATTAAAAATCTTCTGAAATCTATATCTAACCATCTCTACTCTATTTCAACACTTACAATTTGAAAATTGTCTACATCAATCAACCCAAAGTCAGTGATTTTTAAATGAGGAATCACAGGTAAAGCAATAAATGCTAACGCCATGAAGGGTTCGGATACTTGTGGTCCCAGTGCATTTACTGCTTCGTGCAAAGTCTTAGTTTCTATCACAACTTTCTCAAAAGGTTTCGTACTCATTATTCCTGCAAAATTTAATTGTAATGAAGTTACATCGTTTTCAGTAACAACCACTTGCCCACCATCCATGTTTCTAACAGTTTCGATAGCTTTGAGCATGAAATTATAATCTGTCCCTACACATATCAATTGATGGCTATCATGAGCTACGGTGCTCGCTAAAGCACCATTCTTAATACCTAAGCCTTTAACAAAACCTCGCCCTATTTTGACTTCTTCTGTATGTCGGTTAATTATCACGATAGGAAGAATATCTGTTTCTAGATCGGGAAGAATCACCCCATTTTCAACTTTCAAAGTTGCAGTAAGATTTGATGTGATTAGAGAGTGATTTTTTACACCTATTATTCTAGCTTCAGTCTCGTACTCCTTATTAGATTGTATTTTGAGGTCATTAACTGTAGGTATTTTCATATTATCCAAACTATTTAGAATGAAATTTGGGTATGTTCTTGTTTGGTCTTTCCAAATAAGTTCATTATCATTGTAAATTAGTTTTCCATTCGCGATAACTGTCTTCACTAGGAAACTCTCAAGATTATCTACTATTATTATATCAGCATTTTTTCCAGGAGCAATCCCACCTATACTATCTTGTAAGCCTAGATGAACTGCTGTGTTCAATGTTAGCATCTGGATTGCTTCGATTGGATTGACACCCGACTTCAAGAGGAGTCTATATGTGTAATCTAAATGCCCTTCAACCTTCAAATCTATAGGATTTCTATCATCACTAGCCATAATTATATTTCTACTATCAATTTCATCCAACTTCAATTCAGAGAAGATATTTTCAAGATCTTTAGCATAAGACCCTTGGCGAATTTGTAGTTTCATCCCTAGTCTTAATTTCTCTAAAGCCTCTTTACTTGAAGTAGCTTCATGATCTGAAGAAATGCCTGAGGCGATATAAGCTTGCAATTCCTTTCCTTTCAACAGAGGAGCATGACCTTCAATAATTTTACCGTACTTTTTCGCAGATTCAATTTTTTTTACTACCTCATCAAAACCTAAGAAAACACCAGGATAATTCATCATTTCTGCTAATGCAAAAATATCCTTCCTAGCCATTAACTTCTCTATATCGTCTGCATCTAGAACTGCACCTGATGTCTCAAAACCAGGCAATGATGGAACACATGATGGAGCTTCTATCAAATATCGTATAGGTAAAAGCTTGCTTTCTTCAATAAGTATATTCAATCCTGGTATACCAGATACATTGGCTAACTCATGTGGATCAATTACTAAAGTAGTTGTACCATGGGGAATCACAGCTTTTGAAAATTCTGGAAGTGTCAACATTGAGGATTCAATATGAATATGAGATTCAATCAAACCAGGACAAACAATCTCATCTCGGAGAGTGATAATTGTTGTTTCTTCTCCAGCAAATTCGTCTGAGTTTAAGCCTACATAAACGATTTTATTTTCAGTAATAACAATGTCACTTCTCAATAACTCTTTTGTGTAAACGTTAACATACACTCCTCCCCTCAAAATGATATCTGCTTTGATTTTAGCCATAGAGCTGTCAATTAGTTTTTTCGTATTCATATCAATATCCATTACAATAATAAATAATTAAAGGTTTTGAGAGTGATTTCATTAGACACAAACATTTTTTAACAAAATCTAAAGACTCAGCTTGAATACATTGAGAATCAGAGTAATAACAGATTCTGCAGCTGATTTACCAGAGGAATTACTAGAACAACACAACATAGTAAGAATACCTCATATTGTTATGTTTGAGGGAAAACCTTGGAAATTAGGAGTCGATATTTCAGTTGAAGATTTTTATGAAAAATTGAAAACATTAGAGCAAATACCTTCTTCTTCAAACCCTGAACCAACAGATTATGTCAAACACATAAAACAAAGTCTAGAAGAATTGAAGTATGATCATATTTTCTGTGTTTCAGTAGCAAAGAACCTAAGTAGCTCAACATTCTTAGCAACTAGAGTTGCAGCTAAAGAGTACAAAGATAAGGTTACAATTATCAATACTGAATCAGCTTCAGGAATTCAAGGATTGGTAGGGCTTTCTATTGCAGAATTAGCAGAGAAGGGTAATTCTATCGAAGAAATAATTGCAAAGGTAACTAAATCACTAGAAAATTATTATCTCAATGTTGGTTTTCACACTCTAGACAATGTTTACAAATCGGGTCGTCTAAAATCTAAAATCATCTTGAACTTAACAAAACTAATTGGAATTAAACCTATAGCTGAAATGGAAAGACCGGGATCTCTGGAATCTACTTTACCGGCTTTCTTTACAAATAAATCAATGATAAATAAATTGACAAGATTGGCATTAAAAGGGACAAATTCAACACTAAAGTATGATTTGGTCATAAGTCATGTTAACAACAAATCTGGTGCTGAGACTATTATAAAGAAACTAGAAAAGAAAAGAAATATCAATAGAAGTTTTGTAACCCCTGCAACTCCAATCATAGGAAGTAATACAGGAATGGGAACAATTATTGTATCATTATTACCCACAATTTCTTAATGTATCATGATTTGAATTTTGCTACAAATTTCTCTATATACTCAGCTATGTCTTGCTCTCTTCCATTATGCATTCTATGTACTTTTGATTTTATTGTAATTAACTCAGAATCTTTATGATGCACAAATTTCTGGGATATCTCTGGATTGACAAAATGGTCTTTTTCTGTTGTGAAAGTAATCAGTGGAACATCAATTTCTTTTTGTCTTCCTATAATGTCATATTTGTGTGTGAATTCTATCACATGTCGTCTCAGACTCCAATCATCATTCAGTTTCAATCTTTCGTCAGCCCATGTAACATTAGGTGATTCGCCAGTTCTCTTAAGTCTTAGAATCAATCGATATATCACGATTATCATCTTCTGAACAAATTTCATGATAAATGTAGGAATTATTCCAAGTATCGGGACGAAGAAAGGCATCTTGTATTTTTCTTGAGAGTTAAAAGAAGCAAGAATACCAGGTTTAGGACCTTCGCCATCAAGGT
>CAZPXJ010000044.1:0-12534 GCA_964590855.1 uncultured archaeon | reverse complement strand
AGTAACTATACATGTGAGAAGCACCTGTACAACTCCCTAAAATAAAAAACTCTCCATCTTTGAACTTTAAATGTTCAATTACCTTCCCAAGTTCTTTATTATATTCCGAAGGACTGAATAATCCTTTTTTATGAGGAGTTAAAGATTCACCAAAACCTCTTGGTTCATAGATAATGGTTGTTCTATACTTTTGTAAAGCTTCAGCCATAGCGGTAAAATTATCTATTGCACTCAACCACCCAGGTATAATAATCACTGGAAGTTTGGTTTGATTGAGTTTTTCTGTTTCAAAGATGGCTAAACGTATTTTTACTTCAGGATCATCTTTGGTTATCACTTGGTCAATCTTAAAGCTCATTAATCATGCAAATAATAACTAGAATATATCTATTTCCAAGAAAATAATAAAATAAAAAAAAGATTTGAAGAGATTTATACAGGTCTCTTTTTGTGGCATAACCACCAATCAAGGCAGGTTATTGAACTGTCTTTAAGGCGCGCTTTTGCAGTCTCTTGATCCTTTGCAGGAGGTACAATTACATCGTCACCAAACAATTCATTCTCTGGCCAGTTTGCGGGCATTGCTACATTGTGCTGTGCAGATACTCGTAATGCTTTGATCATTCTTACTATTTCTTTCATATTTCTCCCAAGATCTGAAGGATAGTATAGAATAGCTTGGATGATACCTTTAGGATCGAAAATAAATACAGCTCTTACTGTGTTACTACCTTTAGCATGGAGCATACCTAGTGTTCTAGCAACTTCTCCATGATCTGCAATAATTGGGAATTTAATCTCTACATCAAGATTCTCTTTTATCCATTCAACCCATTTAATATGACTAAAAACTTGATCAATACTTAGACCTATCAGTTCTGTATTCATTGCTTGAAATTCATCATAATGTTTCTGGAAGGAAACGAATTCAGTAGTACAGACAGGTGTGAAGTCAGCTGGGTGACTAAATAGAATTACCCATTTTCCAGCATAATCACCAGGTAATTTTTTCATACCATGAGTAGTTTGAACTACCATTTTTGGAAATTTAGTTCCAATTAGAGGTATTTTTCCAGTTTCTTCGTATTCTTTTAAGGACATAATATCACTGCATTTGATGAAAGAATATCTTTATATAAATATTTCTGAATTTCAAAAATAGGTGGTTCGAATATCAGACAAAGCAACTATATCAAGAATTTCGGATTTTGACATAATTCAGATATTATTACAGAATAGTAGAAGGTCTTTCGTAGATATTGCAAATGAGTTAAATGTAACTGAAACAGCAATACGTAAACGTGTTAGAAGGATGGAAAAGCAAGGTATAATTGAAAGATATTCAATTGATGTGAATCCAAGAAAGTTAGGTTATGGAATGAGGGTTTTTCTTGGCATAGACACCACTGCACAAACATATATTTCTACTATCCAAAAAATTAAGCATATGGATGAAAGTCTTAGAATATATTCCTCAAGCGGAGATCACGATATCATGGTTGAGATATGGATGAAAGATGATGAAGCCTTGAATAATTTCATTACTAGACTAAACAAAATTAAGGGAATAACGGATATATGTCCTGCAATAATAAAGGAAATTATCAAATAAGACCAGTATTGCAGTAAGTTAATCATAGACTACTAAATCATCAGTATTCCCTTTGTTTCTTTCACCTATAATGAAAGAACGGATTATCCCATGTAAAAGATTAAATCGGGGAACTTGTCGACTATAAACTTTGTAAGGATAACCATATAACTTTTGCAGAAAAGCATCTCTTTCAAATGATGAAATTGTAAAAACAATTAATGCTAAACCGGCAAGAACATTCGATAATATAGAATGTATTAACAACATTAAAGATATTGAGATTAACATACTGCTAAAGGTTATTGGATGTCTTATATATGCAAAGAAGGCTAAGTTTCTAAAACTATTCAAATTATCTGTCCCTCTTTTCATAATCCATCTTTTATTTGATGAAAATAATCCAAGGATAACAAGTATAAAAGCAACCCCTGCAACAGATATTGACGTTACTTGGTATATGAATTCACTACGGGGGGAAAGATAGTAAACGCCAGAATATTCGCCTGTAAGTGTTAAAGCAAGTATTATCAAAATGAACCCTAAAACGAGAAAGACCTCATATCTTATCCTTCTATAAATTACCAATATCAACCAAACTAATACTACTGTTGACATGATTCCAACTAGTACATAGAAAGTAGGAGTATCTATCACGAAACTAACTTATTTTTCTACTTTTTGAGTTTTTCTAATGAAAAGCCAGATAATTACCCTTTATTGCTAAAAATTTTTAATGATAATGTCTAGAATTGTTAACTATGAGCAAGGAAAACAATACAGCTTTTCTTCTAATCCACGGATTCACTGGTACACACTATGAAATGGAACCATTAGCGAAACACCTCCGAAACAAAGGGATTCATGTAGAAAATATAATACTTCCAGGTCATGAAACCACTTTGGAGGACTTAAAAGACCGAAAGTGGAACGAATTAACAGATTTTGCACAAGAGCAGCTGAATGCATTAAAAGACAAATTTGTAAGAGTCTATGTTTGTGGATTATCTTTAGGAGCTGCGATAACAATTTATCTAGGAGCACAAAATCCAGATATTGATGGAATAATATCTTTAGCCGCTCCTGCGCTTTCCCCCGATTGGAGAATGGGAGTATTGGCATTTTTACCTTTTGTACATCTTATTTATCCATATCACAAAAATGAGGAAAAGGGGTGGGAAGATATTGAATCACTCCAAACACATCGAAGTTATGGAGGTTATCCAGTTAAATTCATAAATCAACTTTCCAAATTTATTAAGATTAATAAACGCAAAATGTCTGACATAAAAATTCCAATCCTAGTAGTTTATGCGAAAAACGATTCTACTATAACTCTGAAACATGCTGAAAAAGTTTACAATACTGTTTCTTCAACAGATAAAAAAATAATCCAAATTCTCAAAGGAGGACATGTAATTCCAAAAGATGCGGGAAGAAAACAGCTGTTTGAAGAAATCGATCGATGGTTGGAAAAAAGAATCAAATAAAGAAGAGAAGAAAATAAGAAAAGAGAATTAGAGATTATCTAATATTCTATAAATCTCCTCATCAATTTCATCTAATCTTGTCTGTTGTTTCTCTAGAAGTGTTCGTTTTTCTTCCATTGTTTCAAAAAGATTGTTCATTCGATCCACATATTTAGATCTAGTTTTTGCTTCGTCACCATCACTAGTTAAAACTTTGATTGATTCAGTTATCCTTCGATATTCGTTATCAATTCTATTTAGATTAGACTGCTCAGATTCAAGTTGTTCATTAATTTTGTATTTCTCTTTTCTAAGTTGCTTTATTTTCTTCAAAATAGAAATTTGATTTGCGTTCAAGGTTTCCAATTTTAGTAAATCTTCTAAATATTCATCAGAGATTGATGCAATTGAGACACTTTCTGAAGTTTTTCTCTCAGTTGGGACATCTAGCTTCAAAGTTGTTACTGGATCTAAAGTGATTTTTATTCTGAAAAAATTAGCTGTTTCAGTCGCTTCAAGTTTCATTTTCTTTTTGTTAATATTATATCCATATTGTTTTGGAACTTCTGCAATGATAATTTTTTCTTCATCACTTTTATTGTTTAACTCCAATTTGAAAGTCTTAGTACTAAGATAAGTTTCAACATAGTATTGGTTTGAAAGAGAGATACCAATTTTCTTACTTATATTATGTTCTTCTTGTTTTATCATAATATCTTGTTCAACTAGATAAGGAATAATTTGCTTATCACCCTTTGTAACCCTTGGAAGCATGGATTCCCCAGCGTAAACCCCTTTCTCATAGAGAGTAACTGGACCAGCTTCCCAACCATAACCTACCGTATTTTCAACTTCAATTGCTTTGAAAGGATGAGTACCATGTTGCTGTTGATTGTAGATATTTATCGTTTCTTTAGGAATACTAGCAGAATGAAGCAATAACAAAGCAGATTCACCTTTCTTGATGGTTACAAGTTGTTTCAAGCTGAATGCAATACTCTCAGTAGTTGTCACAACTTCAGCTGAAGCTTCAGATGTAGCAGTGTATTCATAGGGTTCTTCTGCAGCTCCCACGGCCATATCAAGAGTCGAAGCTAATCCTCTTGCACCTTTTTTCATCTTTGCCCTACTAGCCATAGCTTTCATAGGAGCAACCCCTGGTGCAGGCATGGCTTCTGGTCGCAAATCATAATCAGCTTCAGGAGTCATAACGTTGATACCCATCTGTTTTGGTCTTTGAACAAATGGTCTATCAATAATCCAAGGAGAACTTATATCATATCTGAAGGACAGAGGTAATCCAGTAATTAGATGAATTTTCGCATCAATCCAATCCTGTTGAGAGTTGTTAGTAACTAAACTCCACAACTCAAAAACTGCATTCTTATCATCAAGATTGTATATTCGATAAGAAGACAACCACGCAGGAAGCTCTGTCAGATAGGAAATCGTTACATCTTTTTCTACTTCTTCAGTAAAGTTAATTTTGATGTTCTTCACGTTTTCTTTCTTGCTTTTTGCTAGCAAGTCTAGCTGTTCTTTCAAGGTTTTCTTAAAAAATTCTTCTTGGGGGAGGATTTTTTGCAAATCATCAGATGCTATATGACTGATCTTATAATCATCTGTCATTAAAACTATCTCTAATTTTACTTCTTCATCATACTCTCCCATTACTTGATAACCTACCAATTTACCTTCGAGATTCTTCTCATCTTTTGTATCAACAATAACTCGCGAACCTGAGAGTATGCTAATCATTGATTTTAATGCATCTCCATCTTGATCAATTTCTAGATCTTTAGATTCATCAGTATCGAAAGCAATTGAAGATAATAGTGCTTCACCTGCTACAGCTACATGAAATGTCTTTAGAAAATCATCTTGATTCTTCACAAGAACTGGAAAGATGACTTCCTTTTCTTTGAAGGAAGCTTGAGAGCTTAACCAACCAATACCCATTTTGTATAAAGTAACTTCATTTACTTCAAAAACTACCATTATAATCAACTATATTTTGATACTCATGGATTAAAAAGTTTCTTGCAATTCTGTAAATTGCACTTTGTAAACTGATTCACAGAGAAGAGATGAATTCGTTTGTATATTCAACAATAGTTTCTTCAGTATCAACGATCATCCTATGAGCATCACCCAAACTTATAAACTTCGACTTCGCGTGATATTCGGCCATTTTCTTAGAATTTTCAGGATCAACAAACCAATCCTTTTTTGGAGATAATACTAGCTGTGGTAAATCCAACTCAGTTTCTCTACCTCGTATATCATATTTGTGAATAAGTTCTACAAGAATTCGCATTTGAACATAAAGATCAAGTTTGTTAAATCGATCAATTGAATAATCAACATTCTTAACATCACTTGGGTTTTTCTTTCTTAGATGTCGCTTAAGAACAAACATTACAAGTTTGTATACAAGCCAAACTAAAGGATAAGGAAGGATATTTACAATGTCAAACCACCATTGAGTTTTAAATTTCGCATCAGGACTAGCAGCTATTATTGCTGAAGGTTTGGGACCATCTTCATCCAAATAATGTTGATAAGCAATAGCTGATCCTACACAACTTCCCCAAATGAAAAAATCTCCATCTCTTAGATTGTAGTGCTCGATTATTTTAGCTAAATCCTCAACATAATATTTTACCTTGTACTTTCTTCTTTTTCTAGGACCACTAGATTTACCATACCCTCGAGGGTCGTACATAATGACATTGGTGATCTTCTGAAAAGCAGAGATTAAAGGTTGCCTATTTTCAACGTTATCCAAAAAACCTGGTATCATAATTAAGATTCTATCCTTATACTTCTGGTTTTCAGTTGGAAAGTATTTATGGCGTAATTTAATCAAAGGGTTCTCAGAAGTTTGGAGAAAATCATATTTCATGGAATGTAGAAAAAAGATGGTTTATTAAAAGAGTTCGACATCAGCATCATCTGATTTTACATTTTTCTCGACAAAGTTTAAGTAACTAAGATAAACTCGACCATCATGAAAGTAAAAGTTGTTGTTGACAGTTGTGGAGATTTACCTAAAGAAATCATGGAGAAATTTGATATTGGTCTTATACCTCTAAATATCGAAATTGGAAAAATGATGAGAGACAGGATAGATATTACTCCTCAAGAATACTATGCTAATATTGACACTCTAGATCTACCAAACACATCAGCACCTAATTTTGCACAATGGGAAGAGATGTTTAAAGAACATCTCAATAACGGCTATGATAGAATAGTTGTTGTAACTCTGTCTAGTAAATTTTCAAATAGTTATCAACAAGGTGCTGTAGCAGCTAAGAAATTTGACTCAGAAAAAATACTTGTTCTGGATTCACTTAATGCTTCTGGAGGAGAAGGATTAATCGGTTTAAAGCTTGCAGAGCTTCTTCAACAAAATTTCAAGCTTGAAACAGTACTTTCTTTCATAGAAAATATCCGTCCATCTGTAATCCAAATAGGTTATATGGATTCATTAAAAATGCTTGTAAAGTCAGGGAGAATAAGCAAAGCATCTGAATTTTTCGCATCCTTAGGAAGAATGAAACCAATGATTATTACCCAAGATGGGGAAAATCTTCCATTATGCAGGGTAATAAGTCTAAAAAATGCAAAGAAGCGAGCAATAGAAGAAATTCTAGAAAGGGCTGATTTAGATTTATCTTATTCCATGATGATAACACATGCAGATTCAGAAAATGATGCAAGGGAAATTGAAAAGATATTGAAATCAAAAATGATTATCAGCCAATCATACATTAGTTTTATGGGACCAGTAGTAGGAAGCAGAGTGGGACCTGGAGGTATTCTGATAGCTGTGATACCCGATATAAAACCAGAGTAAATCACGCCTTCCCTTGACTCAGAATTATTTTTCTCAATTCCAAAATGTCGTTGAGTATCAAATAGATTGCATTATCTAGAGTTCTGAAAATATCACCAACAGATATCATTAGTTTCACATTCTTTCTTTTTTCTGTTTCGTGGAACAGATATTTTTTATATTCTAATGGTAGCTGTTCTGCTCTCTCAGCTGTAACAAAAAATATCTTTGCTTTGGGATCTCTTCCTAATAAGGAATCCATATTTTCTATATGGCTTTTACAAGTCTCTTGTTCTTCACAAGATGCTAAGTAAATATAATAATCCATTTCTCTGAAATATTCCTTTCCAACTATTTTTTCAGAATCAAAAAGAAGCGTTAGAACAATTCTCATGAAATAAGTATCAATCCTAGTAACGAATTCATTCCTGTCTAATTGATAAATAAAATCGATATTTTGATAATGAAATAGAGCTTGGATTATCAGATTGTATGAGAGAGAATCAGAGGAGATAATACCTATTTTTGTTCTTCTGTTAAGTAAGTTAGATATTTGTTGTATTGTGTTGAATCTTGAAGCTATATCTCTGACAATATTTTCTATGCTTTTCGACTTAATTTGTTCATCTAGCAAAACATTCTCAATGAGCAGCTCACTTAATTTTAATAACTCATTATCATCAATGGTTGCAACATCATCAAATTCTTGAAGAAAAATATTTACAGTGGTATAAATTTGTCCATGACCAAATTTGACTTTTTCATCACATTCTTTTTTGTAGAAAATCAATAATTGACAGAAAGAAAGGCTTTCTTTGTACTTTGTCCTAGGGTCTATCACTAAAGAATCCTTCTTTCTAAATGTAACTATGAGTAGATGGTATTTCTCGAAATGAGGGATGGGTAAAGGTCCATATATTTCCAAATTTGGAGAAGAAGCAGAAACAACTGGGCTGTAAAAGTTACCAATTCCAATTATTTCTTCATTAGAAATCTCTGGAATTGGACTAGTGCTGCGAAGGGACATTCCCGTATCATCCAAAACTAAAAGTGCAATATAAGGTACAAATAGTGATGATGTCATGTGTATCTACGCAGAGAGTTCTATGAAAAGAAAACGAGAGATAATTAAAAACTATTTTCATGAAGGTTAGTTTTCTTGATTTCTTCAGGATTCACGTCTTTGACAATCCGAGAGATTCTAAGACTTTTTTCTAGGAATGAAGCTAAGAAAGCACAAAGTAGTATAAGTCGACATGCTCTCATCAAATGATAACCCAAACCAGCAAAACTCTGAAAAACAAAGAAATATGTAGTGGGGGAGAATACCGAGTAGACAGTCATGGATTTGAAAGTGATATCAAAGACTTGAACAATCTGTATGTTATAATAGAGAATACTGTAATCCATTAATATTTTCGTTTCATTCGGAATATCAAAATATATAGCAGATTGCCAAAATGTTTGTGAAGTCAATTTAACATTTACTGCTAATTCCATAGTGTAAGACAAACCTATAGCAATTACTAATAATAATATACGGAAAACTCTGATATCTGATCTACGGATGAATTTAATCCCTTCTAGCCAATTGATGTCATGAGCTGCTACAATCAAGGTTGCTCCGATGAAAATCCACAGAGGTGGTGATTGCTGTATATCTATCCAAGTTTGTGCATAACCCGTTTTAGTATAGAGAACTGGCATCAATAAAGTAAAGAAACCAATAATACAAGCAAGTAAGGATAGTGAGGAAGAAACTCGCATCAAAAGAAGTTATTTGGGAGCACTTAAATATTTTCCTTTCTTCTTGATATTGGAAGTCAATACTCCGCAGATTTAAATAGTACATAGCAAAGTTGGGTGTAGTATGATTAGTGATAAATCCAGAAAAAGCATTACAAATGCATCTTTAATCTACGTTTTAGTTATGATGGTAAGTATGTTTATTGTGTTTCTAAATGTTGGAGACCTAATTATTTATCTTCAAATAGGATTTGAAGTAATTAAAATTGGGGCAATTATATGGTTAGCTTTTGGTTTTTTAAATTTCCATAAAGAGGAAAGGAACAAAATTATTCTCATTTCAGCTATTTTGCTATTTGTTGCATCACAAATAAGTTTAGTTGTACAAACAATGTATATTCTCTATTCTGTTGGTGCTATCGAATTGACTAGATTGACTCTACTACCAACCAACATAATAGAAATTATCGCTACACTTTGCTTAACAGTCGGATTTTATCAATTAAAAACATCAGTTGACACTTATGCAACAGGAAAAAGAAATATCTACAAAGGACAAATGTCACTGCCAATGGGTTTTGGATTTTTATCTCTAAGTATGATTATTAATACCATCATACCAGCCGAAACTTACATTGATTATTCTGATCCAGCTATACCTGTAGTTGCTGAAGGTTATGATATTTTACTTTGGATAAATTACTTCTTAGATATGGGATCACTCATTTTAATGGTCTTAGGATTTTGGTATTTACGCAGAGCTTTCTTAGTACTTGACAAAATACCTGATGAAATCTTCCAACAGATGGAGGAAAGAAAACAAGCAGCTGCACAAAATCCTCAAAGCGGTGGTGGTCTTTTTGGTAGAAGATCTGGTGGGTTATTTGGCGGTTTTACACCACCTCCACCTCAGACTCAGCAAAAACCTGACCCATTAGACGACCTATTAATTACGGACGATCCCACGAAAAAGAAAATGTTTTGTGTGAAATGCGGGTTAGAACTAGATGAAGACTCAGCTTTTTGTGCAGAATGTGGGGAAGAAAATCCTTATCTTAAAAAGTAGGTTGTTCATGTGAATGATCTAAAAGATATCACAAGACATCTTTTTTATTCAGCTTGGATATTAACTATTGTCCAGATGATTAGAGTTGCAGCTGTAACTGTTATTGCTGTAGATTTTCCAGAGATGATATTAATCGCAGATGTTGCTTTTGACTGTGCCTTAATATTGTTTGGTATAGGATTAATAAGATTGGGGAAGGAGTTGGAAAATTATAAAAGATGGATCATAGCACCAATTCTGATGTTCACTTCTGCAGGATTAGATATACTCAATATTATCTTTACTTGGAGTAGTTTTCGAGCAAGCTGGACTACAGATCCATTAGTTTTTCTCAATCTTTCCATATTAGTATGTCATTCAATTATTCTAGTAGCTGGCTTTCTCTTCCTTAAATTAAATATAGATAATCTTGCTAAAAATCAATATATTCAAAGGAAAGGACAATATTTTCTTACTTTAGGTTTTCTTGTAAATATGGCACCATCTATATTTGGATGGTATGGCCAATATGTTGGAGAAACAGCTTATCAATTATGGCAGAAAAACCTTGCTTTCTATCTCTATCTGTTCGCAACTTTCTTGATACTTCTTGGTTTTCTAGGACTAGCTTCAACGATGAAGCTTCTACAGGTCTGGAGTCATCATCAAGAACTAGAAATTGTTGAGGGGGATGAATAATGTTTAGTCGTCATCAACATTCAAAAATGATTACAAACAGTTTATTCATGATTTTCTTTTTCTATATTCTTCTTGCAGTTTTAACAAAAGGATTTAATGACTTACTTATTCCAGGATGGAAAGCTCAACATATTTTATTCATTCCAATTATTTTAGGCTATTTGGGGTTTTGCTGGGGTGTTTTCAATCTCTCATATGATCCTCTTGTAGCTTGGATTAATGTGAAAAAATCTGTTTATTTCCTATTAGCAGGTACTGGATCACTTTTTTTAGCAGTATTGATTATGATTATTTCTGAAGTTTTTCAAAATCAAGGAATAGTTGTATATGTTCTTACATTGATTGGGATAATTCTCTACATACTAGCAGGACCACTTTTTGCTATTGGGTTCTTTCTATTTAGAAAGGATCTCAAAACACACTATTTTAAGAAGTACATATCCAAATTTCCTACAATCTATATTGTGATTTCTTATCTGATTCAATCCTTAGGTATCATCATTTTTCTTATTAGTGGGTACTTAGGTAGGGTTGTTGAATCTGTTTCGATTTCTTATCTGATTCAATCCTTAGGTTCCATTTTTCTTATTAGTGGGTACTTAGTGAGTGTTGTTGGATCTGTATTTGTCATTGCTGGAATTGTAACTGTAACTATTTCCATAATCATATTAGCATTAGGATTCTATCCTTTATTTATATCTTTTAGAACCTATCCTAAGTTACTTGAAGCAATTGAAGAAGCACAATTGAATAAAGCTCAAGATACATCAAAACAATCTAAAAAAGCATCTTAGCAGTTTGAATCAAGTCATTCATTTTTCTTTCTGTTTGATCACTTGAAGAGAGTATGGCAAAGGAGACTTTGAAAATAGATAGTTCCTCCATAAACTCCACTAAGTGAGACAAAGTTCCGGATATTTCATCCAATTCAGATGACTGAATGCCCTTTTCCACAATAGCAAGGAAAGTAACAAGAATGTCTTTTTTACGTTTCTCTATGAGACTTCTAATCATCTTTACTAGTCTTTCAATCTGAAGCTTATCTAAAGGATTAAAAATGAATACAAATGCTTCTGGCATTTCAAAAAGAAGAGGAGCTAAAGATAGCAAATCTCTATTGTAATCAATAATTAAGAATTGACAGTTGTAGATATTATTGCCAATATTTTTCTGAAAATCGAAGGGTTCGTAACCACCAGCAAATTGAAATGAGGGGCTCAAACCTTCTCTAGAGAGATAATCATTAAGAACTTCCTCAACCACATAATTGTTTCCATACACACTGATTTTTATCTTAGGTGATCCCCTCTCAGGTCGGTCGTCTACAAGATATTCTCTCTTTATTTCTTCAAACCTATTAGTTTGAGAGTACTCTCGAGGTGCAACACTCTGATACCATTGTATGAATTTCTTTTTCACTTCATCTAAAACGTCTAGAACTAGTTCATGAGTAATATAGAATCTTTTACCTTGAATAGATAATCCATATGCCATTGGAAACTGCTGGATGAACCCAGAAAGATCTTCAGGATGGAGATTTAATATAGAGGAGAGGATATCCAATTCCCAGATTGATTTCTTATAAATAAGCGATATAAAATGTTCAGCGATAGACTCCTCTTTATCTGTACTCATTATCTAAAGTTAATTACGGGTGTTTAAAACCATTTCTCTTGACAGTAAAAGTTTGTTCTTTCATTAAAGTTTTAAGTAACCATTTTAACTCAAAACAAAATAATAAAGGTTGATAATGTTGTTTGAATATTTTGAATGGTATCATTACTTAGCTTTATTTGGTGCAGGTTTATTAACCGGAGCAGTATCACCAACATTTGGTATAGGTGGTGGATTACTCAACGTTCCAATCCTATTAATAGCTTTTGAGGGATTGTTGATAAACCAAATTGGACAAGCAAATGTTGATGCCAATCCTAGTTTATTAGGTAGTACTGCAGGTGCAACTTCTTTAGGAGTAATAGTATTTACAGCACTCAGTGGATCAATTTCTTATATACGGGAGCGGAGAATTGACTATAAAATTGCTATTAGGTTTATGATTTTTGCCATTCCTGGTGCTGCTTCAGGAGGTATATTTTCTAAATGGCTAGTAACTCAGGATGTTGATAAAGATATTTTTCAAATC
>CAZPXJ010000043.1:0-19942 GCA_964590855.1 uncultured archaeon | reverse complement strand
TCCATCAGTTAAGGTAGAACAACCAACTCAACCAGAAGCTAAACCTGAAACTGTTATTCAACCTCCACCAGTTGTGGAAGAACCCCCTCTTCAATCAGAACCTGTTGCTGTTCAACCAGAAATAGAAGTTGAAGAGGAAATTCCTAAATCTAAGCCAATTAAGATTGAAGAAATTTTGACAAAAGAAGAAAAAGAAGCAGGTTTCTTTGAACCAGTAGTTATGGGTGAAGAATATTTAAGTCAGGAAAAACCAATAGCAATTCCAGTCCCTCCTAAATCCCCTAAAGCTGCAGAACCTGAACCTGTTCCAGAGCCTGTTAAAGAAATTGAGGAAGATGTAGTTCCTGAACCACCTAAGGTAGAACTAGAACCTGTTGCAGAAATAACACAAGAAGAAGTTCAAGAAATCGTTGCTGAAGCTGTATCTAGCCAAAGGGAAGTAAAAATTGAAGACACTGTCCCTGTAATAGCACCTCCAACACCTAAACCTGCAAGAGTGGTTGAAGACGTAGTTCCAGAACCGCCAAGAGTAGATCTCGAACCTGAACCAGCACCTGTAGTTGAAGAACCTGTAACTCCTGAACCAGCACCTGTAGTTGAAGAACCTGTAACTCCTGAACCAGCACCTGTAACTCCTGAACCAGCTCAAGTATCAATTGAACCAGTCGCTGAGGTAGATACTGGAGATGGTGTGATCATTAGTTTCTCAGCAGATGATATCAAGAATTTTGCTAACTTCTTAGTTCAGAAGAAAGATACGATACTAGATGAAGCAGTAACAGTTGATAATATCAAAAGCATGTCTAATTTTCTATTCAAAGGAATAACTGAAGAAGATGAACAAAAAGAAGAAGGGGCAGATTAATTTTAAACTGGTCTACTATCATCATATCTTCTATATTCAAGATCTCCGTCAAGGAAGATAGGAATTTCTCTTATTCCCTCGACACATTCATGTGTTGGAAACATCTCTACTGAAGTTGCACCAAATCCTTTTTGGACTTTTATACCTCTTTCAAGATTCTCTGAGTTCTCTACAGCAACATCAATAAGAGATTTCTGAAGATTACGACCACAAATGTTGCATTTGAAGCTTATGGCCATTTCAATTCTCTGTTCAATGGCATCTGATTTTGGAATCCCCTTCTTAGCTAGATAATCAATTAGTGATCCTTTCATCTTGACCCTAGCTCTTCCAATCAATTCATCAGTTTGGAACAACTCTTTCATCTCAGCTGAAAGATTCATGAAATAACCTATTTCTTCATCCACAGATTGTTGAGGTGGAAATACTGTTGTGAGAATAAGATCTTGATCTATCTCTCTCATATATACTCTGTTTTCATCAAATGAGAACGTTGCATAATCTAATTGTAAAGTTGGTGAAAACATTTTAGCAAGATCATTTTTTAGTTTAATAAAATTGAACCCTGTATATCGTTCAGGTTGGGAATAAAGCATTAAACCTTGTGCAGTGGATAAAGATAGAAAGACTAAATCTTGTTTATTGAATGTTTCTTTTATCTTAACAGATTTTGTATCATCTTTTGGAAAGACATACGCAATGACTTGTTGCATGGCATCCCAGATAGTCTCTTCGAAAATAGATGTTGCTAAAATGTCAGCATTTGGGAATTTATCAATCTCAAAAATATCTTTTATTGATTGTAAAACAGGTTCTCTTTTATTTGGTGGCACAACATCCATTTTATGAGCAAAAACATAAATTCGAGCACCTTCTGCTAATTGTTTAGCGTTTTCCATTGTAAGATCAAAATAATACTTTGATCTCATAATATTTGAAGCATCTGAGATATCTATAACGAAAATGAAAGCTTTTGCATCACTGAAAGTTCTCTCTTTGTATTGCTCGAAAACCTCGTTCAAGTAGTTGGATTGACCACCAACATCAAACAAGTTGATAGCACTACCTGCAAGATTGAAAAGCTTTCTATTAATACGAACTGTAGCTGGGTTCATTGATGTAGCTTCAGGAGCGAATCCTTCAAACACAACCTGTCTGATTGAAGTTTTACCAGATTGTGAGAGACCAAGTACTACTATTTTAGATTCTAGTTCGTTACTTCCACTGTACATTTATCTTCAAGCTAAAAACCTTTTTCTTATTATAAAAAATTAGTGATACTTCTAATACCTGTTCTAAAGGGATTTAAAAGCGATTTTTTCTAGATTTAATTTATTTGTTAATTATGAGCATATTATCATAGAAAGATTCTTAATCAATACTATAGAAAGATAAAATGCTCTTTATATTGTTTTCTCAATAAAAAAACCAATTTTAGGTGATTTCAAAACTCTAAGTATTTTAATAAACAGCTTAATCTTTCTAAAGGTCATCATACAAAAAATGAAGTTCTAGAGAAAACTCAACTATGTATATAATATAGAAACTACTCTAATGCAAAATGCGACATATTGTAAAATTTCTCCTGAATTTTACCATTTTCAGACGAATGCATTACCTTTATCAAGGAAAGTTCATATCGTTGTAGTACACTAGCAATCCTCTGCTTGACTAAATCAACAGAGGAGGAAAAAAGAACGGAAGGTGAGAAAAACGATGAAGAGTCACCTAAACCAATCAAGGATGTGCATGACCATAATTCAATATAGGAAAATTAATGGAGCTAGTTTCCATAATTACTAATCCGAAATGTGAAAACAATGAAAGTAAGGAAAAAAACAACGATATTTGGATTAATTGTCCTAACATTAATGTTCATGATGTTAGCGGTGAATATAGGCAATCCTGTGATTCTTCAGAGCTTTAGTTCTACTGAAAACGAAAGGGTTGTCTACGTAGTAACAGATAATGAGGGTGGATTCTCATCTTCGTCAGTAGAATCTAAATCAGTGAATGAGCTTGATATGACTGAAACAACAAGATACTATTATGATACTCTCGATTGGGGGGTTGATGAAATAGATGCAGAAAAGGTTTGGGGAGGAGAAGAAGGTGATACGGACATAACTTCAGGTTCTAGCTATTATACTGGTGCTGGAGTCAAACTCTGCGTGATAGATTCTGGTATTGATACTGATCATGATGATTTAGCATCCAATTATCAAGGAGGATGGGATTTCTATAGTAATGACAATGATCCTAGTGATACTTTTGGACATGGAACGGCATGTGCAGGGATTATAGCAGCAGAGGATAATAATCTTGGAATAATCGGAGTAGCTCCAGAAGTCGATTTATATGTTGCGAGAAACGGAGCGACTTACCCTAGTATTACAATTACAGATGATGCTATTGATTGGGCAGTTGAAAATGGTATTCAGATTATTTCAATGAGTCTTGGAGACGTCAATACAATGCCTTTTGTTGAAAATTCATGCAGAAAAGCTGTACAGAATGGAGTCATAGTCATAGCAGCTACTGGTAATGATGGTGCGTCATCTGCTAGTTATCCAGCTCAATATTACAGCGTAATAGGTGTTGGTGCTGCTGTTTTAGATCCATATGATAATTCTAAGTTTATACTATGGGATGATACTAACTATGGTACGGGTCTCGAGCTACTTGCTCCTGGAGGAGAAAATATCTATACTACTAACATATCGAATGGTTATCAGAACTTTGGTGCTACATCTGCGGCTGCACCACATGTTGCTGGAATTTGTGCTTTAATACTCGAAGCTAACCCTAATCTTTATGCTGGGGAAGTAAGATACATCTTGCAAAAATCAGCTCGAACCGATTGTTTCTCAGATGGTTTAACACCTTTTAAAACCTACTATGGTGAGGGATTGGTCAATGCTGAAGCTGCCATCTATTATACCTTAAACACCTATCAACGATCGGACACTGATAATGATGGGTTGTATGATGCAGAAGAAGAGGTGTGGGGAACTGACCCAGAAGATACAGATTCTGACGACGACGGAATGCCTGATGGTTGGGAAGTACAATATGGTCTGAATCCCACAGTAGACGATTCTCTAGGGGACTTGGATTCTGATGGTTTGACCAACCTTCAAGAATACACTCTTGGCACTATTCCAACCACCTCTGATACGGATGGCGATTCTATGCCTGATGGATGGGAAGTCAACCAAAACTTCAATCCTCTCAACTCTACTGATGGTGTGGCAGATGCTGACGAAGATGGTCTCAGGAATTTTGAGGAATACAATGAAGGGACTAACCCTCATGACGAAGACACTGATGATGACGGGTTAAGTGATAACGTTGAAGTCAACTGGGGTACCAATCCCCTAGTAGATGACGTTGATGCTGATATCGACAGTGATGGTCTCACCAACTATGAAGAAATCATGGGCGTCTATGATTTCAATGGTGATGGGGATTATGATGATCCAGGAGAATATCATGGTTATCATACCGAACCCACCCAATTCGACACTGATGGAGATGGGTATGGAGACGGTTACGAAATCGACCCTAACTTACCCTACGATCCTTCTGATCCCACTGACCCTAATAGTATCCCTTCAGTTGGCGGCGGAGGTGGAGGAGGATTTTTCTAAAATCTTCCCTTCCCTTTCTCTTTTTCTTAATACTATCCAGAGAGAATTTATATACTTGGAAATATTTTACATCAATTGATTAAGGGAGATAGAAATGAAGAAAAAATATTACTGTTCCTTAAAAAAACAGTATTTTGGTGGTCTATTCTTTGTGATATTGATAATCTGGTGTTTTTACAGTGCAAATAACCTTACATCTGCATATCCTCCCCAATCCGACTATAACTACTTTTCCGTTATCAAACACATAATTGCTCCTTCTTCACCTTTAGGTAAATTAAGTGAACATGATCCAATAACAATAACCTGTGAACAAAATTTTACCGATTACGGTTTCTCGGGTAATGGTACAGAAGTTAATCCTTATGTAATAGAGAATCTCAATATATCCACGACTGAGGAAAAAGCGATTGCGATTTACAATGTCTCTGTTTTCTATGTTTTAAGAAATTGTCTAGTACAAGCTGATCGCTATGGAATATATGTTGAGAATACAACTCTTCAAGGTAATTCCCCGGTTTCTTATCTTCCGCTTGCTAGGTTTGAAAATAACACCTGCTATAACAGCTGGAGAGGAATGAATATTTATCGTGCATGGAATTGCACTGTGCAAAACAATTCCTTCTTAAATAATGAACAAATGGGCTTACGACTGGATTTGTGTTGGTATTCCTCTGTTTCGAACAACACCTGTGTAAATAATTTTCGTGGTATCACTTTGTATGATTCCTGTACATCTATGGTTTCAAACAACACTTGCTTAAGTAATTTTGTTGGGTTAACCCTGTGGAGTTCTTCAGGAACGATTGCGTTCGATAATCTGTGCACTTTCAATGATAACTCTGGCATTCAACTTCTCGTCAATTATGTTACGTTATATAATAACACCTGTTCCCACAATGGCGAAGCAGGCATTGACAGTGATGGAGCATCTTCCTCAACCATTTTTCAGAATAATTGTACAGAGAATCAATATGGTCTTTATATTGATGCTTTTTATGTGAATGTTACAGAAAATTGTTGTACAGATAATGACTATGGCCTCTATGTAACTACTGGTTCCTGGTATGCTACATTTACTAAGAACACCTGTTCCCACAACCTCATTTACGGTATCATTTCTGAAGGTTCGAAAGAATGCACGTTTCAGTATAATTTCATTTCTCATAACACCCACTATGGCTTGTATCTAACCAATAATTCGAAAGGATCTACAATAGCTTACAACCATATAGTTGATAATAATCTTGGTGGGAGCTCTCAAGCCTACGACGATGGAGAAGGGAATATCTGGTACGATGAAGAGCAGCAGATGGGGAATCATTGGTCAGATTGGAAGAAAGAAGGATACAACATTGATGGCTCAGCAGGTAGTGTTGATCTCTATCCTTTAGACGAAAACCTGGAAAGACTCCCTTTAAGAACAGATGCTAATGTACTCTATTCAGTTCTCTCTCTAGGTGTACTAACTCTGGTTGCTATTTATCTAAGAAAAAAATTAAAGTGCTTTCACACATGATACATATGCAAACCTAAGGGAAATAGAAATGTGTAAAAATTCTCTTAGTTCCTTGAATATTCAAAGTTTTAGTGAAATAATTGTTATAATTCCTAAACACTGATTCTACGTAGTTAAGACCTCTCAAATTATGTCTAGTTTAGTTTTTAGCCTTGCTTTAAGGTGAACTTACAAGAAGGTAGGGTTCAAAAGAATGCTTCTCAATAGGACCTTCTTGGATAGGGCATCTATTTGGAAGGTGATAGTCTTTACAGTAAAATGCAACAAAAATATAAGTGTTCCAAAAATTAAAAACTTGACAAATCTGAAAATGAGAATCTTTAATCTCAGTTTTTATCTAATTACTATCATTCTTATTTTTAGTTCGATGCAATTAAAAAGTGTGGATGCAGATACTGACATAAATATCCTAACTTTTGTTGCAAATGGTTTTGGTGATAGTTACCACATTAACAAAGCTATAATGGAGTCATATGGGTGAACTGTTACAACTTCAAGTGTTACTGATTATGTGTTTGGTTGTAACAATAATGGTAAAGATGTTAATGATACCTATACTGATGTTCGAGTCAGTGACATAGCTGATGAGGACTTGGGTGACTATGACTGTGTCTTTGTTCCTAGTGGTGGGCATTGGTCCAATGTTATATCGATATCAAGAATGATGGAGATTATTGATGTAGCTCATGAACAAGGGTTACTAGTAGCTGGTATCTGTACTGGAATGATAGTACTAGCTTATGCAGATGTACTCGAAGGGGTAGAGGTTGCTTACAACATTCATGCACTTGAATATCTCAATACAGCTGGAGCTAATATGACTGGTTATCCTGTTGTATCTGATCAAGGAGTAATCACTGGTGGTTTCGGTGGAGGTACAAGTAGTGGTCCAGAAGGTGCACCTAATGAAGCTTTTTGTGAGATGATAAAAGAGGAAATAGAATCTTCACAAGCTGTGATTTTTTCTACATTCTTTATTATAAGTGTCAGTATTATAGTTTTGAGTGCAACGGTATTGCGGAATAAGTTTGCAAAAAGGTAATAAATCCCTTTCAATACATTTGAGTCATGGCCCATGATGCTATTATAATTGGTTCCGGTCTAGGTGGACTTGTTGCTGCAGCTAAGCTTGCTAAAGAAGGTAAAAAAGTTCTAGTTGTTGAACAACATTCTGTTCCTGGTGGGTATGCAACCTGTTTTACTCAAGAAGGTTTTACGATTGATGTTGGTCTTCAGTCTATGGATGGATTATATGAAAGAGATCCTAAGATAAAAATCTTTGAAGATCTTGATGTTTACTTCAATGTTGACTTTGAACAGATTCCCACTGGCTATTATCGATTTACAAATGGCAGAGTAGATTTTGCTTTACCAGATAAAAGAGAAGATGCTATCAAAGTACTTATTACTGAATTTCCAAAAGAAGAGAAGAACATTAAGAAATTTTTCAATGAGATTGAGAAGATTACAGCTGATACTCATAAAATCCCTAGAAACAAAGCAGTTCAAGCTATTGTCGGTCCTATCGTTCCTCTTCTCTTCCCAAGTATTCCTAAATGGGGAAGAAGAAATGCAGGATTCATGCTTGATAAGTTCTTTAAAGATGAAGATTTGAAATTAGCTTTGGTTGGTACCATCAAATATTACGGGGATGACCCTTATACCTTATCTGCAATTATTTTTGCTTTAGCCTTATCTTCTCACTTCAAAGGAGGTAACCATTATATTAAAGGTGGATCAATGAAGCTCTCAGGTCATCTTGTCAATTTCATAAGAGAACATGGGGGTACAGTATTACTTAGTCACAAAGTTACAAAGATATTAGTTAGAGATGGAACAGCTTATGGTGTTGAGTATGTCTCAAAGAAGCTTCCACAAGCTGGTCCTATTCAAGCTCATGCTAAATTTATCATAGCTAATGCTTCTGCACCTCAAGTAATTAATGAGATGTTACCTGAAGATTCAGCAATGAAACTTAAAGAAAAGATAAAAGACTGGAAAATAGGTCATGCGACAACTAATATATTCTTTGGATTTAATGCTGAGTTGAAAGAGATTGGAAATAGAGACTTTACAACAGTATTCAATGATCCAAGCGTTTTCAATCTAAAAGATGTTTTCATCAATAATTATGCTGATTTCAAGAAAAGAAGTTTCTTGTTTGTTGACTACAGTCAAGTAGAGTCGGGGATGGCTCCAGCTGGAAAAAGCACCGGTATTATTAGTTTCATTGACTCCTACGAATACTGGAGTGAACTATCTGAAGAAGAATATGATAAACGAAAGAATGAAGTTGTAGCGATTTTTCTTCAGAGATTGCTGAAACTTCTTCCATCAGTGAAGGATCATATTGCTTTTGTAAATATAGCTACACCTTTGACAAAAAGCAGATATACACTCAACCCAAGAGGAACTGCTATTGGTTTTGCTCAAACAGTGTCTCAAACTGGAATGAAAAGATTGAAATCGAAATCTCCAATTAAGAACTTGTATTTTTCATCAGCATGGACATTTCCAGGCGGAGGATTTTCTTCAACTATTTGGGCTGGTTGGCAATGTGCTATTCAGATTTTAAGTAGAAGAAGATAATTTTTCTCTTTTTTCCTTTACGAAAATTCTAATCTGATTATTTTCATAAATTTCTGTTCTACAAGATGACTTAATGCTAGTAGGAATTCTGGGAAAGTTTTGTGAAGGCTGCGGTCGTTGTAAGTGTAAAGAATTGATTTATCATAATTGCTTAAAGCATAAACTAGAAGTTCTTTGCAAAGAATAAGGGTATTTGGACTTACTCCTGGATAAACTTTTGCTTGTTCATTGTTGAATCTTCTCATCTCCTCTGAAGAAGAGTTAGGAAATGCAATAGTTGAATTTATGAGTAGATCCAGTTCAATCAGTTTTCTTTCAGTTGGTTCTTCGATGATGTTATTATCAAGATACTCAGCTAGTAGAAGGAGTACATCATTATCTAAGTATACAAGGGATTCTAGCTTATCAGCAACTTGCAAAATCCATTTTTTAGTAGCATTGAAGGGGAAAGCTTCTTTCCTATCATGTGGTTGAGTTTTGATTTCTTGCTTCCATTTTTTGTAGATTTTATTAGCTACTTTCTCGTCTATAACAACTTTAACTTCAATAAAACCCAAAGTCGAAGTTATAGTGAAAGATTTTCCTTCACCTTTTTTACCATAGATATATTTGCTATTTCGAATTTTATCTTTAATTTCCAGCTCAACTATGTTTTTTCCTTTGAATCCTTTTGAATTAATCTCAACCTCAATCATACCAATTTTTTTAGGTGCTGGAATACCTAAATCAGCATATAGATCCTTTTCATCTGAAATTGAAGAGAAATCCCTAACAGTTTCATAACCTACGTGGGTTGACTTTATGTGCACTTGAGAGCGAACGACTAGATGTGAATCAATGAAACACTTAACAGCTGAAAGGTTGTCTTGATCGCATTTGTGAACATCTATAAATTCTATAATTTCAGAAATATTCTCTGTTCTTAATATCCTTGCTGGGATAGTTAGTGTACGCTGTTTAGTACATTTGTTACATTGATACTGAACATGTCTAGTTAGTGTATCTTTACTCAATACTTGAACCTCTATTCTACACTAAAACCTATGTATAAAAAAGTGTATATATCCTTTTGGATGATTTAAGGGCTTATGTACATCAAATCCACGAACTAGCATACTCTTTGATAAAAGAATCAATTTTGATAGGCTTCTTCTTCATGATTTTTTCAAAATCTGGATAGACTTTATCTTCTCCTTTTTTCCTTGCTCCAAGATAAATAAAACCCATGACTCTTATCATATCTTTGTGAAAATTGTATTTCTTCATCATTTTCTTAAAAGCTTTGCTTGAAGGATTACTATATGTGTATGATTGTTTCAAAATATTGGACATTCTCTCTGCTACTGTATAGAGATCTAATGCCTCACTACCTGTAATATTCAATGTTTGATACTTGAATTTACCTGTTGCAAGAATGGTAGCTGACACTTCGCCTATATCTTTTGTATGAGTAAAACTGAACTTGGCATCTCCTGCAGGAATGAATAAATCTTTTTCATCTTTAATCACTTCTCTATGTGTTGTGGTAAGATTTTGCATAAAATATCCTGCTCGAACGTGAGTATAGGGTATGTCTAGTTTCTCAATATAACTCTCTAACTTGTAATGAGGAACAAAGGGACTTGCATCACTGATAGAAAGTGTAACAACGTGCTTAATATCGTTCTTTTTCATCGAATCGATGAACGGAAACATATACTTCTTCACTTTTCCAATCTGAGGTGGTCTCATCAAGAAAACACTATCAATTCCTTTAAGACTGCTTTCAAAAGTAGATTTGTCATAGAAGTTCAACTTTCGAAATTTAACTTCACTCCCAAAGATTGTTTTGATTGCATCTTTATTCAAATCTGCAGCATAAATGGTAACATCCTTAGTTAAGAGCGTTTTAATAACTTGGCTACCAACATTACCCACTGATCCAGTAACCAAGATGTTGAGTTTATCAGCCATTAAAAAAAATATCCTTAATAAATATATAAAGATTTCGTAAATTACGCATACGAAATATTCGCATACGAAAGTTTCTATTGCGAAACGTTTTTATACTTTCCTAAGAGCTTAATAGTAAGATGAAAAGACCTTCTGAAATTGGGTTACATATTGCTAAGATTCACCAAATTTCTGACAGATTGTTTGCTAAGAAACTTAAGGAAAATAATCTTACAGACTTAAATCCCTCACAAGGAAGAGTTTTATTTGCTTTGATAGAAAAAGATCTAATCTCAATTCAAGAGCTTGCTGATAAGACTTCTTTAAGCAATTCAACACTTACAGTAGTATTAGATAAGCTGGAAGCAAAAGATTTGATTGAACGTGTTCATACTAAAGAAGATAGAAGAAAAAATCTAATTAAATTAAAGAAGAATTTTTTCAAAGACATGGAAGTTTATAATAAGATTATTTTAGAAATGACTGAAATCTATTTTGAAGGATTCAATCCCCAAGAAATAGATCTGATTGAGAGCAAACTCGAAACTATTTTGAATAATTTAGAAAAGCATGAGAATTAGACTTCTCATTATATCTGTTTTAAGTAATACTTTAAAAATAGCCTCCTTCTTTGCAGTTACAAGGAGTTTCCAGTATTGACACAAGCCAAGAAGCGGACTTTTACACCCTATGAAAAACTGGCCATGGTTTTCAATACTATCCCTCAAGGTTTTCCTACCACTGACGATGGTACTCACCTACGTTTATTAGAATGGATATATGAACCAAATGAAGCGGAGATAGCTAGTAAACTCAAATTATCTGCTGAAACTATTGAAAAGATGTCTAAGCGACTCAAGATTCCTCAAGATGAACTAGCCGAAAAACTTGAACTGATGGATTCAAAAGGCCAACTTCGTGTCACAAAGTCCTCTAAGGGGGAAACCAAATATGGTTTGTTGCCTTTTGTAGTTGGTGTTTATGAGGAGCAAATCCATCGTATGGATCCAAGTTTTGCACAATTATTTGAAGACTATATTCAAAAAACAAAAGGGACTATTCTTTTCTCTAAGAAACCCGCTATTACACGTGTTGTTCCCGTTAATAGTGTAATAAAGACAGCGTTAGAAATCCATCCTTATAGTCAAGCTGAGCAGATGATACTTAATGCAAAAAGCTGGGGAATTAGAGATTGCATTTGTAAAGTACAACAAGATATGATTGATGACCACTCTTGTGAGTATCCTGATCGCGTCTGTATGTTATTTTCTAGACATGAAAATCGTTACGAAGGAAGTCATCAAACAACTCCCATAACTAAGGATGAAGCCTTAAACATTTTAAAAGAAGCAGAGGAAGCAGGTCTGGTTCATACCTCAATGAACGTTGAATCAGGGCACACTTACATATGCAACTGTTGTACATGTTGTTGTGGAGTTCTAAGAGGTTTTGTAGAATGGGGACAACCAGAGGCTTTTGTTAAATCTGATTACGTAATCGACATTGATGCAGATTCTTGTATTGGTTGTGGGAAATGTATTAATCGGTGCCAATTTGATGCTTTATCAGTTGTGGATAAGAAGTGTATTGCAAATGACAAATGTGTGGGCTGCGGTGTATGTGCTCTAGTCTGTTCAAAGGATGCAATGAGTTTGGTTGATAGAAATCCAAAAGAAATTAAGAAAACTCCTAAAAACATTATCACATGGATGCTGAAAAGAGCATTTAACAGAGGGGTTAATATTTTCAAAATCTTCTGAGAGTGCTATATCCTTAAAAATTATAATACGTATATCTGATTGAATGGTTTTGATATCTTATCTGACTAATTATTTCTTTATAGCTTACCTAGTTACTTACATAATCTTTCATATACCATTTGATATTATTATGTTGGTTAAAAAGGGAAAAGCATCATATCCTACCCCTCATTTCAGGTCAACTCTTGAGGGATTATCTGTTGTTATTTCTTCCTTTCTTTTCTGGTTCTACATGCTCTTGAGTCCTATTATTGTCCTTTCTTCTGGAAAAAATATTTTTGTACCTGACATTATTCCCGAAAAAGCACAATTACCAATTGTAATTGTAGGTATAGTAATCATGTCTATTGGACTGATAATAGGTTGTTTAGGAAGAATAGGTAGAGGAATATATCTTTCCAGAGATGTAGCAAAACTCTCAACTAACTGGGGGCATGCGATTGTTAGACACCCCTCATATTTCCTCTACATCGCTGGTTTCATTGGTATTCCATTAGCTGCTCTATCGCCTTATCTATTTCTATTGTATTTTGGTGTTCCAGGTTATTTAATAACTGCTAAATTAGAAGAAGAAGCTTTAATTGAAACCTTCGGAGATGAATATAGAAATTATCAGAAAAAGGTAGGAAAATTATTCATAAAAATAAGAAGAAAGGAATAGCACTATTTGAAAGGCCATTTCTCTAATAATCTCAAATTATCCTCCAATTTAGCTTCTTGAAGGATATTAATAATTTCATCTTTTTTAAGTTTCTTAGGCATCTCTTTCATTTTGCTAAACGCATCTATGAAAACAAATGCAAAAGCAGTAGATATCTTTGCATCGAGTTTACTGATCTTATCAAATGTATCAGCAGATGTATGTCCATATCCTCTTCCTACTCGTGGATCAGGTTTTTCACCAAAGATACAAACATTCGGAATTCCCTTTAAGAAAAATGGATAATTGTCACTTGCTGTTATGATACTTTTTGAAATATTAGGTTCGTATAACAGTTGACCTTCTATTTCTTTCAGTTTGAGAAACAACTCTTCAATTCCACTGCAAGGAATGTGCTTTGGAATATGACCTATTAATCCATCCAGATTTATCATAGCAACAACATCTGAAAGATCTGCATTGTTAGCATAAATTGTTGAACCAACAACACCAAACTCCTCTACACCAAATGCCATAAATCTTAAGGTTCTCTCAGGAGTATACTTGAATTCTTTCATCAATCGCGAAATTTCTAGAATAGCTGCAATTGAAGCTGCATTATCAGTTGCACCTTGAGCAATATCATGTCCATCATAATGACCCCCTATAACAATAACTTCATCCTTGTTTTTTCCTGGTATTTCCCAAATGATATGTTTAGACATTAATTTTGGAGTGTCATTGGAAACACAGATTGTGCAAGTTAAGTTTTCTTCTTTTGCCAGGAGTTCTTTAATATGTTCATATGATTCTTTAGAAATCCCTAAAGCAACAATCTCTCCTATTCTGTTTGATCTTACGGATCCTGTCGGAAAGAGTTGACCAGGATTGTGATTTGCAAAAACAAAAACTTTGGCACCAAAATCATATGCATTCGCATATTTGATTCTTCTATGTAACCATCCTTCTTCAGTATTGCCAGAGTGTATCATAACTGCTTTTCCAGGAATGATCTTCTCAAGACGTTTCAACTCAGTCTCGGATCCACCAGCACCATCAACAATATTCATCTCTAGTGTTTGACCACCAGTTGATGGAGCTAGAACAAGAGAAATAGCTGGAAATTCATATGTTTTATTTTTGGTTTTGATGCTGAAATTACATTCTCCCCTAATCCAGCCCTGATACTCAAATTCATAATTTTCTGCTGGGATTCCAATTTTTTCTAAATAATGATTCATATAATTCTGTGCAACCTTTTCACTTTCCGTACCAGAAAAACGACTCCCCATAAGGCATAGGTCTTTGATTGTATCATATACTGAATCCTTTGAAAGAATTCTCCCAACAATTCTTTCTGTCAAATCCATATCTTGAGTCATATCTATACATTACGGCTATGTACTTTTAAAACTAACTCCTAACGTTAAAAAGAAATCAAGTTGCTCGCGGATAAATGTCTCATCAGCACTCCCAATTATTCTTTGATTGTTTGGAAGAATAATTGTTGGTATTGCAACAATTTCATGTTCTCCAGCTTTGGAAATATCTTTTGTAATGTCAATTACTTCCAGTTCGAGATGATCTACTTCTTTTATAATGTGTTTTAAAATACCTTCTAAATACGGACACCAGCTGCATGTGGGGCTTGTAAAGAATAATATTTTAAGACTCATTTGAACACCTAATCAACTATCTCTATTAATGGCATTTTATCTTGATATCTCACAACTTTAGGTAGGAATGTTGCTCCAGTTGAACTTTTCATACATTCAATATATGTTGTATAATCCTCTCTTGAAAATCGTATAATAATATCAGCTGTAGTTCGTAATCTGGCTAACATTTGTCTACTAATTGCATTGAAATTTATGAAGGAATATGCAACTGCTCTTTTCTCTTTGATATTAAAAGATTGTAAAGCAAAGTATCGAAGGAATTCAGTTTCGGAGAGGATGTTTGCATCATCTGTCAAATCTCCATATATCACAACTTTTTGATCGGATTTCTGGAAAGCTTCCATTAACTCTACAGTTACTGATATCATATCATCAGTGGTCATTAACTGACTCATCTCTCGAGCTTCAATCGCTGTTACGGATCTATTGTATTTGTCAATGAATACGATGTTTCCCTTATTCATGAATGGTTCAATATCGCAATCTGCTTTTACGAAATCTTCTAAAATACGAGAAGAATACATATGTACATTTGAATGAATGATTACTCCTTTATCCTTTTCAAGATGATAATGTAATGTACTTAAAAATAAGGGGAAGTAGTTAGTCTCACCATCAACTTCAATCAAAACCACACTCCCTGAAGGAATACCTCCTCCGAGAAGTATGTCTAGTTTTTCTATACCTGAAGATTCTTCATGTATTATTGACGTAGGAGGTTGTTCAGATCTAAGAATAGAAATACCCTCTCTGTTGATGATGAATCTATTTTCGAAACTGATTGGTTTAGCTGAACGCAATTTAGGAATGGAAATTCGTTTGATTAACTGGTTATTCTTGAGCTCAGTACGTATCTTGATAACACCGTCTACAAGAAATTCTTCTATTGTAGAATATTCCTCATTCATCTGAGATTCTGCTGTTAAAACTAGTACTGCATCTTCGTTCGTTATTTCTCTGATGAAATCCATGAAATTACTTCTTGCAGTCTTCTCATATTTAAAATCAGCAAAGAAAGCAGAAATTGAATCGAATATAACCATTTTTGCATTTAAAGATTGTACTTTACCCTTTGTTCTTGCAATGATAGCAGATAAGTTGAATTGATCTGTTTGTACTAAGTTTGTCCCTAATGGTTTTAGAGACATTTTTTCGATGTGTAGTAATCCTTTGTCAACATATGATTTTAAATTCATGTTGAAGGATTCACCATAAGTCATCAGTTTGTCAATATCTACTTCTGTTGAAATAAATAGAACAGGTATCTCTGCTTTGAGCGCTCCAAGTGTCATAAAAAGAGATAAAACAGTCTTTCCTGAACCTGCAGTTCCTTTAATTGCATAGCAGAAGCCTGTCCTCAAACCTCCGTCTATCATTTTATCAAGTTCTTCTATGCCAGTAGAAATAATCATCTTGCTTCAATTATGTAGACCTTTACTTCTATAAAATTATATTGAATGTTGTAGAGGGTCTATGTTTTCTAAAACAAAACAACTTATTTATATCCATAATAATGAACTAGCTTGATATGGCTCCCAAATTTCAAGCTCAAATGGTTGGAAGAAGAATAATTGTCTGGAGTATAGAACAAGGTATGGAATTATATTCTAGTGGTTTCTACGGCAAGCCTATTGGAGTACGAAAACCTCAATTGGGAGATGAATTTAGAGATCCTTCCGAGATCTCACCTTTTGAAGCAATGTATTTACTTGATCAGAAATTAATTGCTATCAAAGATGAAAAAAATACTGTTATTACAAAGAAAGCTTTATTTGAAAAATGTATTCAACAATTCCTTAATTTTGAAAGCAAATTAAGAGTATATCGTCATTTAAGAGATTTAGGTTATATCGTCAGACCAGGATTGAAATTTGGTGTTGATTTTGCAGTATATATCAAAGGACCCGGTCTAGAACACAGTCCTTACATGGTTCAGATAATTGAAAAAAATGGCAAAATAGATCCCATAGAATTAGTTAGGGCAGGACGACTAGCAACTACAGTACGAAAGAACTTTGTTATAGCTTCTACCATAAAGAATAAACTGCACTTCTTCATTTTTGGTAGATTCAAACCTTAAAAGTAGAATTGATTTCTTAGAACCACCGGTCAAATACTCTTTTAACTACCATAAAAGATTAAAAGAGAGAAAAATATCCTTTAAATAACTATGAATTCTTCTACTGATTGGCATGTGGATATTCTCGAATTTGCTCAGAAATGCATCTACTGTGGTTATTGTTCACTTTGTCCCACCTATAAAGAACTCAAATGGGAAACCAATCATCCCAGAGGAATCCTTGAACAAATCAAACTATATTACGCTGAAGATACTAAGGAAAATGTAAAACTCGAAACTTCTAGAATGTTATTTGAAGCTATTTTTGCTTGCACAATGTGTAAAGCATGTGAAAATATATGTCTAGTTGATATCCCCTTAGTAAAAATCTGGGAACAAGTTAGACAAGAATCCTTCAAACAGGGTAGATGGAGTCCTTTAATGCTATCCTTATACAACAAAGTTAAAGATACATTCAATATATTTGGTCTTCCTCCAGAAGAGAGACTAACTTGGGCAACGTTAAATAATATGGTTATGACTAAAAGAGTTAAGAAGAAAGCTTCTCTAGCTTACTTCGTAGGATGTCAAGCATCTTATTCTGGAAAAATGAGTAATATCGCTCCCAGTGTTGTTAAGATTCTTAGAAAAACTAAAACAGATTTCACTGTTTTGGGAAATGATGAATGGTGTTGTGCTTCACCCATTTTCTTAGCAGGAGGATATTCTATTGGTAAAAGTTTTGCGAAACACAATATGGATGAACTGAAGAAACTAGGTGTAAAAAGGATTGTGACAGCGTGTTCTGGTTGTTATAGGGCCTTCAAAATTGTTTATCCTCGTGTTCTTGGAGATAGCTGGGACATTGAAGTTCTCCATATTTCTGAATTGGCTAATGAATTAATACAGTCAGGAAAACTTAAATTTAAGAAAAAATTCAAAGAAAAAATCACGTTTAAAGACCCATGCGAATTAGTTAGACATTGTGGATTAATTGAAGCTCCACGCAATGTTATCAACAGTATACCAAATGTTAGGTTCGAAGAATTACCTACTTGTAAAGAAGAAGCTCTTTGTTGTGGAGGTGGTGGTCTTCTGAAGCTTAATGACTCAGAATTAGTCAACAAAGTTAACTCAAAACTAATCTCGGAAATCAAATATTCTGAGGCTGATATCGTTGCTAATGGGTGTCCAACGTGTCAAGATACAATCCAAGCTGGAGTAAGGAAAGCGGGACTAGATGTTGAAGTAATAGATATTGCTGAGCTAATAGAGAGAGCAATGGGGGATAAGAAATGACTTTGAATAAAAAAGCTAGATCTCGATTTGTAAGGTTTATCGGAAAGAAACTCAGAGAGGATAAAACCACTCTCATGGTCTATTCAAGAGATATGTCTGATTTACCTTCCCTAGTTAGTATTTTTTTCAGAAACATTCCTGATGGAGTCATATTAGCAAATACGGTTGAGGATATTCAAACTATATATTCAATAGCTAATGAAACAAAAACACCAATCACTCAAAGAGCTGCAGGAACAGCTGGGTTGGGGGGTTGTGTTACATACAATGGTGGTTTGGTTGTGGATACTAAAGGGTTTGAACATAAATTGTTCTTTGACCCCTTAGAACAAACTGTAACAATAACACCATCATATGTTTTTTCTGATTTGCAGAGAGAATTGAAACTACAAGGTCTTTCTTTATGTTCTTATCCTTCAAGTTTTCATTCAGCTACTGTTGGAGGTTGGATCGCTCATGGAGGGTATGGGTTTGGAAGTGCTAAATATGGTGGTGCACTTGATCAAATAGTAGAACTCGAAGTAGTTTTACCAACAGGTCATCTTGTAAAATACACTGAGAGGGATCACATTTCTCTTTTCGTAGGCTCTCATGGTACACTTGGAACTATTACTGAAGTTACATTGCGAGTTAAATTCGATATTCCATTAAAACATCAAGGATGTACCTTCGATTCTCCTGAAGAGTTAGTTAAAGGGCTAGGTGCGCTTGCACTAACATTTCCACATTCAGTTTGGTTTCTGAATCCTAAACATGTTGCATTATTTAATGAAACATTTGGTTATAATTTACCTAATAGATATATTGCCATTATTTCCAATGAAGTAAGTTTTGAAGAAGAAGAATCAGAATTCAACAAACTCTTCAATAATGCAATACGAAGTGCTGGAGGACAAATTCTTGATCGTAGATATACTGAAGATATCTGGAATTTTAGATTCAGATCACTATCTATGTTGAAACATTGTAACGATTATGTAGTATCTGAAGTTATACTACCAATAGAGTCGAGTGATAAATATTTGCGCAAATTAATATCTAAATTCAAAGGCAATATTCATCTTGAAGGGGAGCTTATCTCACCTACTCATTATGCTCTACTTATTTACGTGCTTTCTGATGAAAAGATGTCTTCGTTGAGGAAGACTATATTGAATTTGAAGCTCTTCAATGCATCCCTGAAAAGTAAGAAAGTTAAAGGGTATCCTTATTCAACTGGTTTATGGTTCGCTGGATTTTACGGACAAATATATGGTAAAGATAAACTACGTATGTATAAGGAATTCAAGAAAAGTGTTGATCCTAAAAATATCAGCAACCCTGGAAAAGTACTATCACCAAAGATTAGATTTTTCCCTATTGTTAGTTTAAAATTTGCAGTCAAATTGGCAAGTAGGTTAATGTTATGAAAATAAAAGACTATGAATTTCCCGATAATTTACTTTATGTAACTGGAGAACCAGGACATTTCTGGGTAGAAAAAAT
Source organism: uncultured archaeon (assembly GCA_964590855.1). Classification (GTDB taxonomy): domain Archaea; phylum Asgardarchaeota; class Heimdallarchaeia; order Heimdallarchaeales; family Heimdallarchaeaceae; genus UBA460. The sequence goes on along the minus strand of CAZPXJ010000043.1, from coordinate 465 downwards.
CTCAGAAACCAGAATTAAACTAGGAATAGACAATTATGCTTCTTCAAGAGCAGGTACCATTGAATATGTAATGACTATGAAGGTTGATAAGAAAGTCAAAACAAATGATACAATAGGTACTATTGAAAGTGGGAAATGGGTAGGACAGTTAAAATCTCCTATAAGTGGAACCATCGTGGAGAAGAATGAAAATTTACGAAAGAAACCTGAGTTAATCAATGAAGATCCTTATGGTGAAGGTTGGATTATTATTATCGAAGGAAAGGAGCTATAAAAACAATTTGAAGAAAATACCGGAAGACATTTTATCCAAAGACGAACGCGCTAAGATCGCGGCTGTTTTGGACCAGTCGCGGCGTAACGATAAAGAACTTTCTACGATGATATATGTTCTTAAGAAGTCTCGAAAAACTGAGATCTCCCAAATAACATCTGTATTAAGACGGTCCCAAAAATACGATAATT
>CAZPXJ010000042.1:0-20083 GCA_964590855.1 uncultured archaeon | reverse complement strand
CAGTTTTTACTTGACTGGAAGAAATGAAAAGCGATTAAAGGAAATTTGCACTCAGCTTACCTCAAAAGGTAGTGTTGCATATTATGGTGTTGGGGATGTCAGTGATGAACAAGCTGTAGATACCATGCTTGAAGAAATCAATGCCAAATTAGGGGGAGTAGATGTTGTTTTTGCAAATGCTGGTGTAGGTCATTTCGGCAATCTAGAAGATTTAACTACAGAACAATATGATGCAAGTTTCAATACCAATGTACGAGGAGTGTTTTTGTGGATAAACAGAACTCTTCCAATAATGAAAGCTCAAAACAAGGGGCATGTGATTGTAACTTCTTCTAATCTAGGTCTAAAAACAGGAGCAAGATGCTCTCTTTATGCAGCGACAAAACATGCTGTTCAAGCGATGGTTTGGAGTCTTCGAGATGAGCTAAAAGGTACTGGTGTAAAAGCAGCTACAATAAATCCAGGATCAGTGGATACTCCTTGGTTTGATGGTAAAGATGTTAATCGTTCTAAAATGTTAGCAGTTGAGGATGTTGCTAAAGCTGTCCGATTTATTATTGACCAGGATGAGACTAGTGATATTGACCATATTCTTCTAATGCCTGGAAAGACCTAATCTTTCCTTTTCTATCTGAATTTTTTTAAGTGCTCTTTTTTTTGTAACGCATATGTCATCTGATGAATTCAACGTTATTCCTTTTAATCCAACTGAAGCTCCAGAACCAATTATTGATGCTTACTTGGAATTTGATGAAAAAATAACTCTCGAATTAATACCAGAACAAGGTTTAACATCAAAAGAAGCTCGTGAAAAAAATCTTAGAATAATGAGTCCTACCAGAAGTAACATTTTATGGATTGCGTTGAAACAAACGAAGGATAAACCGGTTGTTGCTGGATATTCAAGAATTTCAATAGAAAACCAAAACTCACCTTCCTATGAACAGAATGGTCATATTGCTGGATGTTCAGTTCTTGTACTTTCTGAATTTTCGAAAAAAGGAATAGGAACAGCTCTTCTAGAAGAAGCTATATGTGAAGCAAAAAACCACACTCAAGTGACAGATCTAATGTTTCGTACTTATAATGAAACTGGATATACATTTTTAGAAAACAGAAAAGCCAAACTTGTTTTAGAACAAAATCGTTCGTATTTGAAATTATCAGAAATAGACTTGAATTTGATGAATACTTGGATAGACTGTGGAACAGAGTTAGCTAAAGAAGAGAACGTTGAGCTGGTAGAAATAGAAGGTTCGATCCCTGAGGATATCATTGAGGAATATGCATCACTTTACACAGAATTAATGAACCAACAACCTTTAGGCTCTTTACAATTACGAAGCGTAATAACAGCTGAAACTCTGAGGACCAGAGCCAAACAAATGGAGCAAAAAGATCAATTTTGGCACACTCTCCTGACAATTGAGAATAATGGGCGAATAAGCGGATTAACAGAATTCCATTACAGTTTTAGTCAACCTGATATGATTTTTCAATTGTTAACCGGTGTCAAAGATGAATTTAGAAAACGAGGAATTGGAAAATGGTTGAAGGCAAAGATGCTTCTTTTTCTCTTGGAAAAATATCCTGAAGCTAAATATATTGAAACCACCAATACTGTAAGTAATGATGCTATGGTCTCTATAAATAGAAGGATGGGATTTTATGACACAGAACCTCTAAAGTTCTATGAATTAAAAATTCGATCTGATTAGATTCTCATTTAAACAGCATACAATTTCTTTAAGAGCACTTCTCTGGATAATGATTGAAAAGCTCTTTTTACACCTATACCTTCAATTGCTATGGTTTCATAGACAGGAATATTAGCTCCAAGATTTAAAGAATCAACTAATTCTTTTTTGGGTATTGCGTCTGGAGCATCTCGTTTATTTAATGCAATTACGATAGGAATTTCACCACCTATCTTATCTCCCAGCTCTTTCTTCAATTCCTCTGCAGATTCAACATTATCTGCTAGCATTGCTCTTGATGAGTCAGCGACAAAAAGTAATCCATCTACTCCTTTTAAAACAAGTGATCTTTGATGACGATGTCTTCTTTGTCCTGCTACGGTGTAAATATCTAAAATTACTGAAGATGTTGCCATGAATGGACTAAAATCAAAATAGATTGTTCTTCCTGAAGGATCTTCAATGCTGTTCAATCCTCCTTTTTTGATTCCTGTAACATCAGTATGAAGTTTTTTTAGTAGTGTCGTTTTACCAGCTAAACTAGGTCCTACGAAGACTAGTTTAAAGTGCATTTTGCCTGAAGCGTCTTTTCTCATCGTATACTCATCAACTTTTAATATTGTATCCGTTCTTTAAGCCTACTTATTTTTTTCTCTTAGGACAATTAACACATAATCGTTTTCTGGAGCAACTAAAATCTCGCCTTGACTTGTATCTAAGGTGAAGAAATTCAATTCTCCTTCATTGAGTTCTGTGACAACTGCCTTTGCTCTTCCTACTAATGAGGCTACTAAAGCTGAAACGTTCTCTCTCATTTCCATGCTGAGATTACTTGTGCTAGAAATGGGTAGTCCGTCATTGCTAGTGATAATTACGCCCCTTACCCCGGGATGAGACTCTAGTGATTTAAGTGTCTCTTCAAATTGTTTTTGTGATATCATTTGATAATCTCCTTTAATTTGGTACCATGTGATTTTAATTAAATCCATTAACGCTGATATATACTTATAACCTTTCTTTTTTAAAAACTTATGATACTCCCCAAAGATTATTCAGATAATATTTTCTATGTTTTTAGAGAAAAAACCAATTTTCATTGACAATTTTGAAATATCATCGAAATTCTAATTAAGAACATAAATAAATTTAGAATACATACGTATAGCTTCTGCGTGTTGATCTCTATGGGAGCTCATGATAAAATAATTGAAGAGAAAAAAAGAGTTCTTTCCAAATTACAGTATCATCAAGTTAATCTTACTGAAAGAATGATTGATGCATTTCTGAAAGTTCCAAGAGAAGAATTTGTTTTGGAAAATTATGTTGATAGAGCGTACGTTGATACTCCGCTCCCTATTCTTGCTGGTCAAACAATAAGTGCAATACACATGGTTATGATCTATATCTCACCCTCTTGCACCGATCCACAAATAGGAGACAAGATATTAGAAATAGGCGCAGGCAGTGGGTATAATGCTGCGATGTTTGCTGAAATGGTTGCACCTGAAGGTTTTGATAATCCTGGACATGTGTATGCACTAGAAATAATACCAGAATTAGTTGAATTTGCAAAGGATAATATTGAGAAAACAGGTTATTCTGATAGAGTAACTATACTTCAATCTGATGGTGGTTTGGGTTATTCACAAGAAGCACCATTCGATATTATTTCGGTTGCTGCAGCTAGTAAAACAATTCCTCCACCTTTGTTGGAGCAACTAACTGTTGGTGGAAAACTGGTTATTCCCGTTGGTAAACGTTTCTATCAGGAATTAGTTCTGATGACGAGAGAACCTGACAATAAATACTCTGAGAGGAATATGGGTGGAGTTGCTTTTGTACCTCTTACTGGAAAATATGGTTGAATCTCCTCAAGTTAGGGAAGTTTTTTAACTTTCACAAAATATCCTTATTTGTTAGGAGTGCTTGAACATGGGTGTAAAGAAAATAAGCGAATTATTTCAAGGAACACCAATTGAAATAGACCAACTTCGTCAGAAGAAACTAGCTGTTGATGCTTACAATATTATCTATCAATTTCTTGCTTCAATTAGAGGATATGATGGAAGTTTATTATCAGATACAGAGGGCACAATTACAAGTCATCTTACTGGGTTATTGTATAGAAATGCTAGATTATTGGAGAAGGGAGTAAAATTAGTGTATGTTTTTGATGGAGAACCTTCAAAACTGAAAAGAGAAGAAATAAGACGAAGAGCTCAAGTCAAAGCAAAGGCGAGAGAAGAATTGGAAGAAGCACTTGAGAGAGGGGATATGGAAAGAGCTAAAGTTGTAGCTCAAAGAACAAGTAAGTTAACAAGACCAATGGTCGAAGATAGTAAAAAACTTCTAAAACTATTGGGCATTCCTGTAGTGGAAGCACCTCAAGAAGGTGAATCTCAAGCTGCTTACCTAGTACAACAGAAGAAAGTATGGGGTGTGGCTTCACAAGATTATGATAGTTTGTTATTTGGATGTCCAGTGTTGATTAGGAATCTAACTCTTTCTGGTCGCAGAAAACTTCCAAAGTCAAATCGGTATATCACAGTTAATGTTGAGGAATATCAACAGCATGAGTTACTAAAAACATTGGAACTTTCTCGAGAACAATTGATAGATATGTCAATTCTAATTGGAACCGATTTCAACCCAGATGGTGTTAAAGGTGTTGGTCCAAAGACAGCATATAAATTGATTAAGGAGCACAAAAATCTCGAAACAGTACTAGAAAAAGAAGAAAAAATCGTTCTAGATATTGATTATAATGAAGTTAGAGAAGTATTTATGAATCCTGTTATTACTAAGGATTTTAAGCTAGATTTTCAAGCTATAGATGTTGATGGAACTGTAGAATTTCTTTGTAATGAAAGAGGTTTTAGTAAAGATCGTGTTTATGGTACCTTAAATAAAGCAAAGAAAGGTCAAGAAACAGCTTCAAAACAAAAGAGTCTTGATTCATTTTTTGGGTGAGGAAAATATTATGACTTCCAAATTTTCTGTTTTTGTAAAATATGGATCTAACAGAGATTTATCAAAGTTAGAAACATCATGTGTTCTTGAACGATTAAAACTGAAAGAGGTATCTTTTACCGAATGGCAGCAAAATTTACTTTTAAAACTCTCAGAAAATGAAAGGGGACGATTCTTCAAAGAATTAGAACAGACAGGAAGTATTGTTAAATCTGGTGTTTTGGAGATTGAAGATAATCTTCAAAGAGAAGAATATTGGAAGTTGGAACTGGAAGAGTTACTAGATAAAACAATGAAAAGGCAGTACAAAAAAACAAAGAAGCAGTTAAAAGTTTCCATAAGTATTCAAAGTACTTCAAATGAAATTACTACTAAAATTCACAAGAATACTCAGAGGATTATCAAAGATTTATCAGCTGATTTAGATATTCCAACAAAGATTCTAAAACATAAGAATGAAACATATGAACAAACACCATTTCAGTATCATAAAGAAAATATGAGCAGAAGGGGGTTTGAAGTTACAGGTTTTGTGATTAAATCTAAGATTTTCTTTGGAATAACAAAGTGGGTTACAAATCCGTTATTAGATATAAAACAAGATGAAGGACGAAAAGTACGATTCTTTACTCCTGGAACTTCAATAAAACTTGCAAGAAGTATGGTTTTTCTTTCACAAATTCAGAAAGGAGGAACATTGCTTGATCCTTTCTGTGGGACAGGCACTATTCTACTAGAAGGATTGAAACAAGGAATGAAAGTAATAGGTATAGATAATGACCCTAAGTGTTTCAGAGCTTCAAAAGAGAACCTTAACCAATATACTTTGCAGTTCCCTTCAAAAGAACAAATGAAAGAAAAATGGGAAGTGTTTAAGCAGGATTCGAGACACCTTTCAAATGTCCTTTCAGATAAATTAGAAGCTATCGTGACAGAACCTTATCTGGGTCCCTTTCTGGAAGAATTACCTGAAGAGGATGAAGCAGAGAGTATAATGAAAGAATTAGAAAATCTTTATATTTCTGTTTTGAAAACAAGCAAAGATTATCTGAAGACGAACTCAAAAGTAGTTTTTATTGTACCTGAATACTTCTATTCTGCTGATTTAGTAATTAAGCCAAACATAGCTGAAATAGCTAAAAAAAGTTCTCTTGTACTTGAATCAGAAAGCACTTTCTTCTCAGTTAAGCTACCGGTTTCTATAGGACACAAACATAATATTATTGGTAGAAAGTTAGCAATATTTACAAAACCTTGAACAGCAAAAAAGGTTTATTAATTGACTAGTCTTCACCTATTGCTAAGAAGTCCATATCCTTTGTCATTTTTTGAATGCGTCTTCTAGATTTAGATATCCAACTAACATGAATCAAACCTTGGTTTTCTAATGTCATAAGAGCTTTGTTTAACTCTGAATCAGAGTAATCACCATACATGTCCTTTAAAGGATTCTCAAGATCTTTTTCAAGAACTACTCCACCTCTTTTCTCAAGTATGGCTAAAATACACGATTTCAACGGTGTTACTTTCCACATATCGTTTGAGCTCATGGATAAAAATACGACACAAGGGTTTAAATGCCTTGTGTTTGAGAAAAAAAGTCCATCCAAATAGTAAATTCTAACAAATACTTTGAAACAAAAAACTTTATTATAAGTTAATTTGTGAGGTCTTCAGTCATCATGAACGCAAGAGCTAGAATATTCCTGATATTCTTTATTTCAATAGGTATTATTTTCTTAATTATAGCTATAGTACAGCACCAAGCATGGTATTATGATCAACTCCCTCTTTTCTCAGAGGGTAATATGAAGGATTTCTTAGAGGCGTATATCTCAGGAATTCCAAAACCGTGGTAAAGACACAGATAAGTGAATAAAATGGCAACAAAACAAATAAAACCTCTCCTATCCAGAGCACTACGTCCATTTCAAGATCATCGTATAAGAATTGTACGTTTCATCGTTCAATTCGTAATGTTTGGATTGATTAATGGTATCGTATTTGGAATAGCAAGATCACCCATACTTCTTCCCATAGCTTATCCAACTGGCGGTCCATTTACAACAGTTTGGAATGCTTTTGAAGCTCTACAATACTTACTTACTTTGTGGGTTTTCCCTTATCTTGCGTTATCTATATTCCTACTATTTGGATCAATTTTAGGAAAAACCACTTGTTCTTGGGTATGTCCCTTTGGATTATTTCAAGATTTGTTTAGATTAATACCCATAAAGAAGAAAAGAGTTTCAAAACCAACTAATAAGACTCTTAGTAGAATAGGGATGGCAGTTACGATATTTATTCTAATAATGTCTTTCATAATTGGTATAACTAAAAACAATACTGGAACAAAAACCGCTTTCGGCCCTGGTAAAGACATGCCTTATAGTACAATTGATCCTTCATCAACTATGTTTAGCACATTATACTATTATCTAAGCTGGGGAATGCAAAATGCTACATTTGGTGAAGAAATTGGACAATGGAAATTCGTATTCTTCCTTAGGATCATAATCTTCGTAGCAGTATTAGTTTTAATCACTCTTTATCCTCGTGCATATTGCAGATGGTTCTGCCCAACAGGCGTAATGTTAGGATTATTCAGCACATACAGTCTGTTTGGATTGCGAATAAACAAGAACAGATGTGCAAGTGGTTGTGATAAGTGTGAGAAAGCTTGTCCCACTCAAGTACCAATATTACAGTATGACAAAGATGTTACGAATAAACAGTGCATCAACTGTGGAGAATGTGTGGATGCATGTAAGGATGGAGCTCTTAAGCTGAAATTCCGTCTATGATCTCCAATCAACTTCTTTTCTTCTTTTTTGTTACCGATAAAACAGTGTTTGTGATAAGTTCTTGTCATGTTGACATCTTAGCCAAACATTGTTGAGCCTATTTTGTAGTCGATGTGCATGTCATTCCTGGTGGGTCCAAACACTATCACTTCTGCTCTTACTACCTTTGTCGTCATGTTTTTAGCTAGACTTCTCTATAAAAACACCAGCAATATCTTACTTTCAACTTTCTTTCAAACTGATTGTTCCTAAGATTAATTTGACTATAAGAAAAAAATTCTTTATCCTTAAAAAGGAAACAAAAATAGTGTTTATAAAGCTCCAATTTAATTCAAAAACAGATTAAAACTCTGTATTATTACTTGAGGAATAATAAATGGCTGATAAAGATATAAACCTTAGAGTAGCAGAAGCTAAACAAAGAGATGTAGGTCGCGGAAAAGTCCGACTTGATAGCATGGCTATGTCGAAAATTGGTGTTTCTACAGGTGATATTGTAGAGATTGTAGGTAAACGTTCAACAACTGCTGTTGCTTGGCCATCATATCCAGAAGATTTGAAAAAAGAAATAGTTAGATGTGATGGAGTTATTCGTAGAAATGCAGGTGTTTCTCTTGGCGATAAAGTTGTTGTAAAGAAAGCTAAGGTTAGTGTTGCACGTCAAGTAACTCTCGCACCAGAACAAATGTCCGTAAATATTGATTTTAGTTTCGAAAACTTTGTGAAAAGAAAACTATTAGGCCAGCCACTCTCTAGAAAAGACACTGTTCTTATTCCTATCCTTGGCAGAGCTATTCCTTTCAATGTTGTAAGTACAGTTCCCTCTGGGATTGTAGTTGTAACAGAAGGAACACAACTTAAAGTTGCAGAGAAACCACTGATTGAAGGAGATAAAGCTGCTCCAAGTATTTCATACGAGGACATTGGAGGTCTTCATCAAGAAATCCTAAAGATTAGGGAAATGGTAGAATTACCACTTAAATTCCCGCAATTATTTGAGAAACTAGGAATTGATCCACCAAAAGGTGTTCTTTTGCATGGTCCTCCTGGTTGTGGAAAAACTTTAATTGCCAGAGCAGTTGCAAATGAGTCTGCTGCCCATTTCATTGTTATAAATGGACCTGAAATCATGTCCAAATTCTATGGTGAGTCTGAACAGAGACTAAGAAGTATCTTCAAAGATGCTGATGAAAACTCACCAAGTATTGTATTTATTGACGAATTAGATGCCATAGCTCCTAAGAGAGAAGATGTTACCGGTGAAGTTGAGCGAAGAGTAGTTGCACAGCTTCTTGCATTAATGGATGGTTTAGTTGGTCGTGGTCAAGTTATTGTTATTGGAGCTACCAATAGACCTAATGCGGTTGATCCAGCACTGAGAAGACCAGGTAGGTTTGATAGAGAAATCGAAATTCATGTTCCAGATAGAGATAGCAGAGAAGAGATTATGCTTATACATACTAGAGGAATGCCTCTAACACAAGATGTAGATCTTAAAGCACTTGCTGATGTAACTCACGGATATGTGGGTGCAGACTTGGAAGCATTATCTAGAGAAGCAGCAATGAAAACACTTCGTAGAGTACTACCTTCAGTAAATCTAAGTGAAGAAAGTATTCCGGCAGATATTTTAGACCAATTAGAAGTAACTCATGATGATTTTGTTCAAGCACTAAAAGAAATAACTCCCACAGCTGTGAGAGAAGTCTTTATAGAATCACCAAATATACCTTGGGAAGATGTTGGAGGTCTCAAATCTGTTATAAATGAAATTCGAGAAGCAATTGAATGGCCACTAACACATCCGGAAGCTTTCAAAAGAATTGGTATTAAACCTCCAAGAGGTATACTATTATATGGTCCTCCTGGTTGCGGTAAAACATTGTTAGCTAAAGCAGTAGCAACTGAATCTGAAGCAAATTTCATCTCAGTCAAAGGTCCAGAAGTCTTATCTAAATGGGTAGGTGAAAGCGAAAAAGCTATCCGTGAAGTTTTCAGAAAAGCTCGATTAGCATCTCCTTCAATTGTATTTTTTGATGAAATAGATTCATTAACCCCCATAAGAGGAATGTCATCAGATAGTAATGTGACTGAACGAGTAATAAGTCAACTCTTAACTGAATTGGATGGATTAGAAGAGCTAAAAGATATTGTAATAATTGCAGCAACCAATAGACCCGACATTGTAGATCCTGCTTTACTTAGACCTGGACGTTTTGACAGATTGATCAATGTAGGTGCACCAAATCAAAAAGGCAGGCTAGAGATATTCAAAATCTATACCCGTGATATGCCTTTAGATTCTTCAGTCTCAATTAAAGATTTATCTTCTTCAACCGAAGGATTCGTTGGTAGTGACATCGAAGCTTTGTGCAGAGAAGCTGGAATGCTAGCATTACGAGAAGATTTTGATATTGAGAAGATAACAATGGATCATTTTAACAAAGCGTTAGAAAAGGTTCATCCAACTGTGACCCCCGATGTTATCAAATACTACAAGAAAATCGAGGAAACATTCAAACAACCAAGTCAAATATCAAGTCCAAAAATAGGGTATACCTAACCTTTTTCTTATTATTTTTATCAGTATTTTAATTGATAGATTAGATGGGATGTTAAACAAATTTTTAAGTATAAACACGTTGGTAGAGTCTTAAGGGTTGTTTGTACGTTGATGGGGTTTTACATTATCAACAAGGAAAAAATGGATGTGCTATTTTGTAGACCTTTAGAGGTTAATGCTGAGGAAGCTGATATAGACCGGGTTATTCAAATGCTTCTGGATTTCTACGTCAAATCTGAAGATAAGGCAACATTGAAAGAATTACAGCTTCTCAAATTTGCACAATCCAAAGTCATTTTCATGAGTAAATTTTCCTTTTTATTCATACTCTTAAGCCCCCCTAACTATTCTACTGAAATGGTATCTTCACAGTTATTCTTCTTTATGAAACTATTTCTTAATGCATTTGAAATCAAGGATAAGAAAAGTGCAGTAGAATTCTTGAATGAGTTAGAGGGTATAAAAAGAAGAGAAGTATCTGAATCCCTTTCTCATTCATTTCTACTATGGAATGTTTTGGATTTACACATTGAAGATATTGATAAAAGAAACATGATAGAGGTTTTTGAGAACGTACTAAATTCTCTTTGGCTTGGTTTGCGTTTGTATTATGTTGATAGGGAGAAGGATCTATCAGAAACCTTAATCCAAGATATAAAAAAGCAAACTGAGGAGTATATAGACAAAAACGCATTCAATATTAAAGAATCCTATGAATTGAATGAACAAGAAGGTTTCGTTTTTAGTGATATTGACATCCAAAAAGGAACTACTACAGAGATAAAAAGAGAATTTCTTTTGCTTATTAAGACCTTTACAGAGATCATAGAAGAACAACTGACTATTGAAGGTTTACGTCAGATAATAGCCACAAAAATTCCTTCAACAATGAAAGTGGAATGGGAAAGAATGCAAGGATTAAGCATCCTACAAGATATTCTAAATCAGGTGTGGAGGTAAATAAAATGAATCAATTACAGAAAATAATATGCGTTGGCTCAGCATTTGTTGGTAAAACATCTTTATCTAGAAGATTTACTTTGAATACATTTATTCACAGTTATATCCCAACTCTAGGGGTGAGCTGGTTAACTAAAACAATTACCTTGACTCCAGAACAATTGAATGAAAACTTATCGAAGAATGTATATACAGAGCCTCTAACTACAAGATTATCTCTGTGGGATACAGGTGGACAAGAAATGTTTACTTATCTTCGTCCAAAATATTATGCTGGTGCTACATGTGCGGTTCTTGTCTTTGATATTACCAATCAAAGTTCTTTTGACGATATCGAAGTGTGGGTTAATGAAGTTGTTTCCAAATGTCCTGATATTCCAATAGTTATTTGTGGAAATAAATTCGATTTGAATGAAGCAAGATCGGTATCCAAAGAAGCTGCCCTTGAGTATACCAGACTCCATAGGTTTGATTATGTTGAAACGTCTGCTCTATCAGCCTTTAATGTAGATAATCTGTTTTACCATGCAAGCAGGCTATCCCATCAATATAGTGATGAAACAATAAAATTCCGCAAAGAATACTTTTTGTGATATTAATCTTATGAATTAAGGTTAATTTTATAAAGTTAAAACACGGAGTTGCTATCATGAGCGACGACGAAGCTTTATCTATTATTTCAGATTTTGTTTCAATTGATAGTAATGAGACTTTAACTAAAGCTCTTCCCATTTTTAAGAAGCAAGGGCGAGAATTACTCGTTTTCGAAGAAGGAGAAGTGTTCCTTGGATATTTAACAAAGAGGTACATTACTTTACAGTCAAAAATATCTCCAGATGCTAAAGTATCCAGTTTAATCAAGAGAGTTCCTACTGTTCAAAAGGATACTCCATTAGATTCAATAGCAAGAGCACTTTTATCTGAAAAAATCTTTTCGGTACCAGTTGAGGAAAATGGTAAAATTATAGGTGTTATCAGAGATATTGATTTACTAAGGGCATCAGAAGAAACCTTTGGAAACAAAAAAGTAAAGGAAGCAATGACTCACAATCCTATAACAGTCACCGAGGATACATCAGTAGCTCGTTTCATAGCAGTATCCCGAACAAACAATATCTCAAGAACTCCTGTTGTTGATGCCTCTAACAAACTCGTAGGGATTATTAGTCCTCATGATACTTCAACCCTAATACTCTCAGAATCTTCTGGACAAACAAAAGGAGATATCAAATCGGAAAAACAAGATATTCTCTCGGTCAATGTTAAGGCAATCATGACTTCAACTGTAGTAACATGTAGAGAAAATGATTTTTTGATTGAAGCTATCAATTTGCTATACAAAGCAAATCACAAAGCATTGATAGTTGTAGACAAAGAAAACCATCCTGTAGGAATTTTAACAACAAGTGATTTGCTTGAATCCGTTTCAATACCCCCAACAACAGAAGGTTACTACTTTAGAGTTTTAGGTGATGTTGATGATACTGATATGGAACAAGTTATCGAAATGGGTGTTGAATTAGTTAAGAAATTTGTTGATATTATAGGAACTTCAGGGCAAATGTTTATCCATGCTAAAGTTTTCCCAAAAAGAAAATTCCGAGGTTTTGTTTTATATCAAATCCGAGTTAGAATTTCTACAGACAAAGGAAAAACATATGTCGCTAGATCGGATGGATATGGAATTTTCAGTGCATATGTAGTAGCTTTAGATAGAATTGAAAGAGAAATAGTTTCTGAAAGAGAGCAAGAACTTGATCGAATACAACAATCTGGTAGTGAAAGATACATCGTAGAAGAAATAGATGAACTTTGATCTTTTTTCTTTTCTTTTCTTTTTACCGAAAGTCCATATCGTTAATCTTTTTAATTTAGATAGATGGTAAAATTTGAAATGAGCGATCAAGCAATAAAAAAAAGAAGATCAAATTTTGCCTTATTAAACAGAGAAGTAATCAAACCTGGTTACTGTACAAGTTGTGGTGGATGTGAGGCTGTCTGTCCCGTGTTTGTGATTTCAATTGAGCAATTAGTTCCTAAGCTTATTGGAGGATGTATCTCCTGTGGTGCTTGTGTGGATGTATGTTTAAGATATAGACAAAGAGTGGAACAACGTGCAATAGAGGAAGAAAGTTTAGGTGAAATAAAAGAACTATATCTAGGTAGATCGAAACTAGAGGATATAAAAGCAAACGCCCAAAATGGTGGAATTGTAACTACTTTACTCCTAATTGCAATGCAAAAACAGAAAATTGATGGCGCTTTAGTGACTGGACATGTTACTGATCTCTTGGGACCAGTTCCAATGCTTGCATTAAATGAATTTGATATCAAAAAGGCTTCAAGGTCAAAGTATACACTTAATCCCGTTCTTACAAAATTAACTGCAATTAAGCTCAGTTTAAAAGAGAAAGTAGCTTGTGTCGGACTCCCATGTCATACTGAAACGTTATCTAATGCAATCGAAATGAAGAATTTGGGTGCAGATTTTAGAGTAAATTATAAAATTGGTTTATTCTGTATGAGTAGCTATAACCCAGCAGCTTTCCGAGATATAATTACTCAGAACCTAGGTTTAAGTGCAGCATCTTTAGATAAAACAGATTGTGCAAGAGGTAAATTCTTTTTCGTTGGATCCGATGGGACAACAGACATTAAAATTAAAGAATGCGCAGAAGCAAAAGCTCCAGGGTGTAAATACTGTTCTGATTTCTCTGCTGAATTTTCAGATATATCGGTTGGGAATATTGGTGTAGATGATGATAGTAACATTATCCTCATTAGAACCGAAGCAGGCAAAGAACTATTCGACTTTGCATTAAAAGAAGGTGTTCTCGATGTTGAAAAAGTTCCTGAAGAAAAATGGGAAGAAGCTTTAGCAGCTGCTAAGAAACTCTCCTCAACAAAGAAGAAGTATGTAAAACCTCTACCACCAATTGAATCTTAGAGTAATCAATTAAGTAAAAAGGTGAGTGAAATATCTAGAGTAGAACTCATTCCTTTGAAATTACCAATAATTCAACAAGGGGATAATATCTCTAAATTAATACTTGATTCACTAAATGTAGCGAATCTTGTACTGGAAAAAGGTGATATTCTAGTTATAGCTCATACTATTATTTCTAGAGCAGAAGGAAATGAGTTTTTTATTCCCTCTCTTCATTCCTCTCCTATTGCAGAACTCATATCTCGAAAAACAGGCAAGGATCCAGTCTTAGTTCAACTCATTATTGATGAAGCAGAAAAAATACTAAAAGTGCGAAATAACACTATTATAACTAAAACAAAACATGGGTGGATATGTGCAAATTCAGCGATCGATCAGTCAAATTCTCGACCAAATTGTGCTGTGTCTTTGCCTGATGATTCAAATGCTTCTGCAGAAAGAATTGGTAAAATCTTAGAAAAAGAGGTTGGTGGAAAAATATCCATTATTGTGTCAGATACTCACGGAAGAGCTCTGAGACGGGGAGCGATTAATGTTGCAATCGGAGCTTATAATTTTCCAGTGATTGATGATGTCAGAGGTAGGAGAGATATTTTTGGTTATGAACTTAAGTCTACAATTGTTGCATTAGCAGATGAAGTTTCTTCTGCTGCTGAATTAGTGATGGGTCAAGCAGATGAGATGGTTCCTGTTGTTATTGTAAGAGGATTAGAGTTTAAATCACCTGTGGTTCCAATTGAGGAATTGCAATTTGATGATGAAAGAAGATTATTTCAATAGAATATCCTCTAGTGTTATCAACACTACTTACAAAATACCAACAATTTTAAACTAGCATAATTATCTTTACATTAGGTGTTAATTCTTGTTCAAAGGAATGCGAAAATCAACAACCGAAAGAGCAAATGAAGAATTAGGTAACGCAAGACAAGCTGCACAAAGAAAAGATTACAAATCAGCAATAGGATGCACCGAAAAAGCTATTAAGCTTCTTGAAGAGGAAAATAACCGTAAGCAAATTGATATGGCTAAAGCTTTAAACAATGAATATCTTGGAATGAATGCTATTAAATTTAACAAAGCATTGGAAGCAGCAAATTATCTAGGGCGATCTGGAGGTTTTTATCACCGACTAGGAATGTTAGCAGACTACAAAAGAGTCTATGAACAACAAGCAAAGATTTTGAGAGTTGTTGCTAAACAACACATGATGGATAAACAATTTGTTGAAGCAGCGTCATATTTTGAAAGAGCGGCAATTGCCTACCAAAAGTTTGACAAAAAAGCTGATGAACTAGATTGTAAAGCCAAGTCCTATATTTCTAGAGCAGCTGCTGAAAGGAATATTTCCGGACGAAAACTCTATCTTAAGAAAGCTGTGGAGATTATTGAGGAAAGAGGTTCTGATGAACCTGCAATTAAAGCACATTTAGCATATTATAACGCACTTTTTGTTGAAGATGAAAGACCAGATTTAGCTCTCAAATTTTATACTGAGGCTCTCCAGAACTATCAATTGGCAGGCGTCCAAAGCAGAGTTGACGAAATTAAAACGAAATTACAGAAACTCACAGAACTTCTCTAAATTCTCAACAGACACCAACAACAGATTTAAAAGAACTTTTCACATAGAAATATTAGAAATAATATTGCATTAGGAGGCTACATATTTGGTAAGTATATTACAAGCTTTGAAGGTTTCTGCATTATTCTTGATTCTTGGCCTAGTACCATTACTAATTGCACTTTTCTCATTATTTGCATTATTTAATGGAGGAGTTGTACAATTTGGTTTTATTGCACTTGCTGTACCTAGTAACTTGCAGTTTGTATGGTTCATTGGCTTAGTTGCAGGATTATTGATTTTCTTTATCGGATTGTTCAAAGCTATAGGAGACATTACAGAAGCTGCATTGATTGAGTAAGAAGAATTATCTTTTTACATCTACTTCTTTTTAAGTTTTAATTGTAAGCAGTTTCAATTTATTAGACCCAAAATAGATTTAAGTGTATAATATAACTTTCAGAAAGAGAGATCAGAACAAGCTCATCACTGATTTTGGAGAGATAATATGACACAGTCTATTGGTAAATCTCAACCTGAAGAATCAATAAGCTCCATTTTAATACCTAATAGACATTTGTATAATAAAATTCTGAATATTTCTTCATTAGCTAAAATCGTTATTTTAGGATCAATGTATGCCTTCTTTTTTTATATCTCGCACCTCCTGAAGGTTTATTTTGTCTATTCTAGGTACTTTCCCATTGTATCAATATTCGTGATTTTTACAGGATTTGGAATTTGGATTACAAGTGCATTTGCAATGTTTTCAATAACAGGTTCAGATGTTGAAAAATCATTAGTGAAAAAAATCTTTCCTCTTCTAATTATCTCGGGAGTATTGACCGCATATTTAGCTATTGTTATAGAAAACAAGTTTTTACCACTTGTAACAATTTTAGTAGAAAATCCTCTGTTCTTTTTTGGTACATCTGTCAATATGACTTTTACCCAACTAATCAAAATGATTTTTTATGTTTACTTAGTCCCCGTGTTAGAGGAAATTGCGAAGATATTTCCTGTTTTAATTCTAATGGGGAATTTTGCAAAAATATCTGTTAAGAATAGAGATGTAGTAACCTCCTTAACACCATCACATAGAACAATAGTTCTTTTTGGGGCTTTCTTTGGAGCGTGGTTTGATCTTTTTGAACAACTTCTATCATTTTCTTTGACATCTGATGTTGTTTCATTGATTTCAAACAGAACCGTATATCCTCTGCACAGTGTAACGACAATGATAACTGCTTTTGGAGTTGGATGGATATTTGTTAATCGCAAGAACTTGAATAAATTTCTCAAAATTTTAATGTTCGTTGTTTCTCTTACATTATCAAGTGTTTTTCATGGGTTGTGGAATCGAAGTGTCTTGGTTGTGGATGACCCCATTACTCGGTTGAATAATCTAACAATTCTTGGATATATCTCCTATGGCTTATTCGCATTTTTTGTTCTTTGGATTTTGTTAAAAGTACCGAAAATTTGCTCAAAATGTTATAGTGAGCACCTTACAAAAGACTGCAACTTACCCCAAACTAGTTTCCGTAAATTAGGTTTTAAACTAAATAGAAGTAAGAACATAAAAGAAATTTATGATGAAACAGCTGAACTAATGCGCTGTCCAGAATGTCAAGTTGTTCTATATAATGGGGAGTTCTGTATGAATTGTTGGTCTTTTCCAAAATTGCAATGTGAAAATTGTAATCAGATTATTCCTGCATTCTCACGAAATTGTTGGGCATGTGGTTCAGAGGTTCCTACATTAGTAGATAAAATGTCTTCTTCTTCCCCACCAATGTACGTAAACGCAGCTGTAGGTATAACCAGAGTACTTGGAATGGGTTTGATAATAATATTCTTCTTTGTTTTTCTTAATGCATCGAATACTTTGGATTTTCTTGGGAACGCAATCTTCATTCTCGGAGTTCTGATATCTATTGGGATAGCTATCTATTGGCACAAATCAAGTGTTAATAGAGTAAAGTCAATACTTGTTTCTATAACCATTACAGCTGTTATAGCTTTAATTATAATAGTGATGGTAGTCTATCTAGGGGTAATTGCTTCATTTTTTATCTCGGCAATAACTCAACTTCTTCTAAGCATATTAGCTCTGGTTATGCTTATTTTGCTAGCAGTTGGGTGTGTGATATTTCTCGTCAAAGTTATTGGAGGTACGAATTTAATAGTAATTTAGGTGATATATGAATGGATCATGATAATAGAGATACATACTTGCCTCCAGAAACTAAAACAGATAGAGAAGTCCATAAATTCAAATTGGACTTCAGATTTCTTATAGGTAAGTTTCTTTTTCCACACCTAAAGAGCAGAGGAAAAAGGGAATATGTTGGAATATTGATTAGGCGAATGTCTACATATCTTGCTATAAGTTATGCAGTTTCTATCTTCTTTGGCGTTGTCCTTTTTTATTTGGACAATCTATCCGTAATCGCAGGAACCATTTGGAATCCAGAAGAAGTATTGTATTTACCATTCCTATTCCCTTTTATGACACAAGAAGTTAATGATTTAATAACAAGCTATGTTCTTACTGTATTCGTACCTTTTTTAATTGCAGCTGCAATCTGTGCTCTAATTTGGAGAGATGAAGCAAGAGATTTAGTTTTAATGTCTTCATTTATTACATTTGGTATTTTCATAGTTTTACACATATCTCAAATTGTTTTCTTTACTACTCTGGTCTCAAGTATTTCAAGTGGTGGTAACGTATCTGATATTTGGTATATCTTCTATGTTTTTCTTTTCGCATTCACATTTATGGTGATAAGCGCGTTAGGTGGTTCTATAGGTATTAGAATTGGTAAACTTTTTACTAGGATGTTCTTCTCGAAAAAAGGAGCTAAAATCACATATTCACATCTTATCAATCCTGAAATGCCTTTATCTGCAAGAACAATTTTTGATTTAGATAAACCCGCAAAAACCTCTACCAGACAATTCAGTGCAATTTCAATGGTATACTTACACAATCGTGTAGTGAAATTATTGAAATCATCTCATAAGAAACATTGTACGTATTTCACAGAAGGAAAATGTGCTTATCTTGGTTATGTAACAGCTGTACATAAATACCAAATTTGTGTTACAGATTATTGGCCATTGTGTAAAATCTATGCGTTCCTTAGTCAAAATAAATTCATACTCAAAGAATCATTAGCAGGTGAAAAAGATAACGATAAAAATAAGTAAAATATTCAATATACGAATACTTCTTCTTATTGGGTGTATTGTTGTCTTTGTCCTACTTAACAGCTCTCAAGAGAGTTATGTTCAGATTAGTAATATGGCTTCAACTACCTTAGTTACAACAGATACGGGACCAGTTAATTCTACTTCAACACCTACCCAAGACGAAGAACCATCAGGTCCCACCTTCCCACCTTATACACCACCAGATACCAGTGGAAATAGTATTATAAATCCAGACAAAACAACGATACCTTCTCAAGTTATTCCAGTTGTCATTGTTTCAGCTATCATTATTTTAGTTGCGGTATTATTATTACAGAAACGAAAGGTGAATAGAACTGCTGGATTCTTTAAACCTCAAGAACATGTGCCGTCTTCTTCAGTTAAGAAGAAGAGAGAAAAATTCAGAACTCATATCACTACTCTAATGGAAATCTTGAATGAGTACTTAGAAGGGGGAAAATATGCTGAAGGGATTATTTTTGGTTATCATCAATTGGATAGTAATATGAAGAGAATTCTTGGTGTTAGAAGAGAAACTTATCTCACTCCTAAAGAATTTTCTCAATCAATGGATCTTCCTGATATTGTTCAACCTCTTAGTAAAATAATAAACACCTTCTACTTGGCAAGGTATAGAATCTCTCCAATGAATTTTGAAGATCTAAAAGGTTTCATAGAAAATCTGTTGATTCTTAAAGTGATGAGTGAATTTGATTCTGATATCAAAATTATTAGAACAGAACGTGTTGGTGATGAGAAATGAGTAAAAAGGTAAACCTATTTTCAAAGAAGTATTCGACTTTCTTTACAATGATTATCCAGACACTGCTTCTTTTTATTATACTTATTTTACCTTTAAGTATCAATATAACCAGTATCCCTCCTCCATATACTATGAATGACACAGGGCCAAGTGGGTTGTCAACATTTGCTAATCAACTATTTTTAGATGGATACAATGTAACAAGAACATTACTATCTACTGAACCCATACAAGATTTACCCAAATCTTCGGTTCTTGTTGTAGTTGGAGGATCAAAAAAATATAGAGATCCAGAAAAAGCTGTAATAGATGCATTTGTAGCTCAAGGGGGTACTCTGGTTCTTTGTGCAAGTGAAGGAGTTGCTTATGATCTAGCTGAATATATGGGTTTTTACCTTACTTCTTCTGTCTTACTAGATACAGCAGTTTCCAACACAACCCCTTCCCCCGAGTTGTTGTTGATGGAATCTCCAATAAATTCATCAGAAACTCTGTGCTTTTTTAGAGCAAAACACCTATCATTAATAGCTTCAAGTCCTTATCAGTGGGAAATAATCTCTTTCTACACCCCAAATACAACTATCATTGATGAAAATAAC
>CAZPXJ010000041.1:0-20303 GCA_964590855.1 uncultured archaeon | reverse complement strand
GCAATAAGAGATATGGTTGAGGATGAAGCAACATTTAGAAAATTCACATATGATTTATCTGTTAATCTTTCTGTACTTGAAGTTACAACATTCTTAATAGGAGAATATAGTCCTGAGGAAATAGCAAGTTTACCAGAATTTGCTGTTGCAGATGGAATTGTTTACTTATCAATTTCTGAGATTGGGGGGGAAGAATTAAGACAGATTAAGGTTCTTAAATTGAGAGGTCAAGCAGTTAATTTATCTTCGTTTCCTTTCCGTTTAACATCAAATGGTTTCAAAGTATTAAACCCTTCAAGTGAAATAGAAAAGGTGGAACTGAAGATAAAAGAACAACAAGAACGTATAAAGACTGGAATTTCTGGTTTAGATGCTCTATTAAAAAATGGGATTCCTATTGGAAGAACAGTTTTAGTGTCTGGGGGTTCTGGAACTGGAAAAACTACCCTCGCCTTAGAGTATCTTTGTCATGGTGCTAAGAATGGAGAAAGAGGTATGATTCTTTCAACTGAAGAACATCCTTCAAGACTAATAGAATTAGCAAAAGGTATAGGATTTGAAATTGAAGAATATATTGATAATAAACTTCTTAGAATCGTATATATTCCGCAAAATGAGATAGAAGTTGAAAAGAATATAGATGATCTATTACTTCTAATCAGAGAATACGAACCTCAAAGGTTTGTTCTTGATTCATTTTCCATATTTTTACATAAATTAAAAGATCCCACCCGATTGAGAGAAAAAGCTTTTCAGTTATCATCAATAATTCAACAATTTGGTATAACTGGTATCTTTATCTCAGATATTGAAGCTGGATCGAATAAAATTTCTAAATTTGGAATTGAAGAGACTTTGATGGATGGACTTGTTATTCTTACTTCTGAGATGATAGGGAATACAAGAAAAAGATATTTAGAAGTGTATAAAATCCGAGGTACAGAACATGTTCCTGGAAAACACAGAATGGAAATTACCTCTAAAGGTTTAGATGTTTTCTACTTTGAACACGAAATTTATACAGAACTTCCTCAACCTCTAGAATTTAAAGCTCTGAGTGATTTGATTAGAGGAACTTCCTATGGTTCAGTTTGGTTAGTTCAAGGCGAGCAAGGTGCAGGAAAAAGTACTCTTGCTTATCAATTTGCCATAGAAGCTCTAAAAAGAAAGGAATCAGTCTTATTCGTAGGTTTAGAAGCTTTTGAAAACGTTGTAAAACGTGAAATGGAAAACTGGCAAATACTTGTAGATCCATACATAGAAAGTGGAAATCTAAAAATACTTGATCAGAACAAATCAGATGGCAATTATGTAGATATAAGAGATCTCAATCGATTGATTTACGATATTAATAAACACCTCAATTCGATGCCTAAACCATGTAGAGTAGTTATTGATTCCTTAAATCCAATAGCTATACACCATGATCCAGATGTTTTTGTTAAATTCGTAGAATTCAAGAATAGAGTATTGAGACAACCTAACGTTGTTGTTTTCGAAACTCTTCTTTCTAGAACTTTAGAAGAGAGAATATTGTACAATGCTCTAATCAGTTATGATGTATTTATTGATCTTTATACTCCGAGTTGGGGTGAAATGGAACAATCAGGTCATGGTATGAGAGCAATTAAGGTTCGTAAAGCAAGAGGAGCTACAGTAGATAACAGAATTCATCCCTATATCATCAAACCCGGTGAGGGGGTTGTAATACAAAAAGAAGTTTACAGGTGGCAAGATATTAAGTAAATGAAGTGATGAAATGACAAAAGAAAAATCTACGAATGGTTCTGAAAAGTTCTTTGAATCGCATGAATTCATCAAGAATGTAATTAAACATTCACCAACCGGTATTTCTGTATATGAAAAGTCTGGAAAGTGTGTTTATGCAAACGATTCTATTGCACTAATGATAGGGGCATCAAAAGAACAAGTCTTAGAACAGAATTTCTTAGAGATAGAATCTTGGAAAAAAACTGGACTTCTTGATGAAGCTAAAAATACTTTTGAAAATAATAAATCCATAAGTATGGAATTCAATTCTATTACTACTTTTGGAAAGAAAGCTTACATTGACTGCAATTTTATACCTTTCTCATCTGAAAGCGAGAAATTTTTAATGTTAATACTTAATGATATAACTGAACTAAAAGAAACAAC
This sequence comes from uncultured archaeon, assembly GCA_964590855.1. GTDB lineage: Archaea > Asgardarchaeota > Heimdallarchaeia > Heimdallarchaeales > Heimdallarchaeaceae > UBA460. The sequence goes on along the minus strand of CAZPXJ010000041.1, from coordinate 18,146 downwards.
GATATCTCTAGAAGAAAGTGAAGGGAAATTTAAGGAGATTTTTGAGAAATCTATTCTTGGTATAGCTCTTATTGATTTAGAGGGAAGACCAACTATTAATAATACTTCCTTTCAGAATATGACAGGTTTTTCCGAAAAAGAGCTCTCAAAGTTTCCATTCAGTACTTTTATTCATCCTGACGATGTAGGACAACAATTGCATTTCTTCCAAGAACTTTTGGAAGGTAAAAGAGAATCTCTTCAAACTGAATGTAGATTTATCCGGAAAGATAAAGAGATAATCTGGGTCAACGTTACGGTATCAGTTTTAAGAGATGAGCAAGGAAACCCTCTCTATATGATAGCAATGGTTGAGGATATTAGTAATCGTAAAGAAACTGAATCTCTAATGAAGCAGTCTACAATAACTAGAGATTTAGTAGGTGCAATGTTTCATGATTTAAAGGATATAGGTGGATTAACTGATCGGGCTGTTTTCCTTGCAGGTAATCTGCTTTCAGAAGGAATTGAAGTCGATACTTTGGAAGATTATCTTTCCTCTTTCAAGAACATGGGATTAGGAGAATTAGAAATTGAAGAAATAAACTTGGACAAAGGAAGATGGGTATTCTCAGGGAGAAATCTTGTCGAATTATTGATTGATTCGAAGAAACCAACTGACAATTATGCACTTGGATATCTTTGTGGAGCAGTGTCAAAAATATCACAGTTTGAGAATGTTGCAGGTGTAGAAATTGAATGCCAATCAATGAGCGATGAAAAGTGTAAATTTGTCATTCAAAAGAAATGAAGTGAGATATATGATTACAAAAACTGAAATAAAAAAACAAAATTCATCAACAGCAGATCTGATTGAAAGGGTTACATTCTTATTCAGACACAAACTCGAAGATATCAAATCCGGGGTTTCTATTGTTGTTAATGAAAGAATCATATATATGAATAGAAGAAGCAGAGAGATTTTTGGGGTCAATGATCTTGAGGAAAGATCCTATTCCATCTATGATTTTGTTGATTCAGGGGATGTAAACAGAATACACAAAATAAGGCAAAGAGCTATGAAGGAGAAGAAACTACCTGAATCAATTAGTTTCTGGATTATTGGTCAAGATGGTAGGATGAGATACATTACCAACAGGTATATTCTGCTGAAAACTAATTCAGGAAACCCTATAGATCGAATAGTTATAACTGCTGAGAACAAAGAAATTAGACCTTTAAGTCAGAATCTTCATGAGCTTGAGCTAAAATGCAAAACTGTCCTTGAGAAATTTGGTACTAAAGGATCAATGAAAGGGAAGGAGACAAAATCACAATTATTAAACATATTAAGGGATTTAGATGAATAATTTAATGAATAAATATTCGATAAAACTAATGAATATTCTTGAAAAGAATAAATTTACTCTTTTTGATGATTTTATATCAGTTTATAAACTTATGAATCTTGCGGGAGATTTAGTTGTTGATCAAGCTTTGCGAAATGCTGATAAGCTTGTTGATGCTCTAAAACTATTTTACGAATCAGAGAATGCAGTAAAAATTCATAATTGGATTCAAGAACTTTTTTCAACCTCAAATATTCTTAGTTTCAAAATTGAAGAATTACTACAAATAATTGATATTTTGAATCATGATATTAGAATACTAATCGAGAAAGATATACTAGATTTAGAAGAAAGATACTACATATCAATAATGTTAACAGAAGGTATTAGTGAAATACGAAATCAACTGATCAACATCTATCATAATACTTCAATAGAAGAAACAAAAAAGAATGAAGAGAAATACAGAACTCTCCTTGAAAGTCTACCTCAGAAGATTTTTCTTAAAAATAATAACCTTGAGTATATTTCCTGTAACAAAAATTATGCTCTAGACTTGGGGATAAAATCAGAAGAAGTAATTAGTAAAAATGATTATGACTTTTTTCCCAAAGAATTAGCAGATAAATATCGCCAAGATGATAGGAGGATAATAGAGTCTGGTAAGACAGAAACTATTATCGAGAAATATCTAAAAGAAGGAAAGGAAACTGTGGTTGAGACAGTTAAAGTTCCTCTCTATAATAAAGATGGAGATTCTAATGGAGTAATAGGTATCTTTTGGGATATAACAGCTAAGATAGAGGTAGAAAATAGTCTCAAAGAATCAGAAAAAAGACTACATGATATTGCTTTCAGTTCAGCAGATTGGATATGGGAATTAAATGAGAAGGGGGAGTACACTTACACTTCTGGAAAAGTTTTGGAAATTCTAGGTTATGAACCTGAAGAACTTCTCGGAAAGAAACGTCTTGATTTAATTTTGGAAGAAGAAGCAGTAATGATACAACCTATTTTTGATGAAATTGTTTCAAATAGAGAAAATATGATAGATTTGATTACTTGGAATTTAGCAAAGAATGGTAAAGAAGTTTGTTTATTAACGAATGGTGTTCCAATTTTAGATGACAAGGGCAATCTCCTTGGTTATAGAGGTGTAGATAAAGATATAACACAAATCGTTAGAATGACAGAAGAGCTAACTAGATCAGAAGTTCTTTATAAATCAGTTTTCGAATCTTATGGAACAGCTCATGCTATCATTTTCAAAAACGATAAACCTGGTTTATTTAATGATTGCTTTGTTGATCTCTTAGGTTATTCAAAAAGCGAGTTAGAGGATTTAGAATGGAAAGATGTATTTCCTATTGACGAGTTTCAGAAATTCTCTGAATATTCCCAAAAACGAATAATTGATTCATCAGATATTCCCAATCAGTATGAATCCAAGATGATAGCTAAAAACGGTGAGATAAAACAGATTATCATTAGTGCTACTATCATACCTGGAACTGAAGATAAATTCGTTTCAATTAAAGATATCACCGATTTAAGAAGAACTGAAAGGGAAGTCGAAGTAGTTAGAGAAGACTTAGTTCGACAAGAAAAACTAGCCTTGATAGGAAAACTATCAAGTAGTATTAATCACGATTTAAGAACTCCTTTGGCAACTATAGTTGGAGCTTTAGATTTTCTTCAAGAATGCTTAAAGACAGATGATCCTATGTCACAAAAGATTTTCAATTTAATCAAAAAGTCTGTTGAAAGAAGCATGATGATAATGGATCAATTCAATGATATGACTAGATTGAAAATTCCCAATCTTATTGAAGTGGATGTAAATGATTTTCTAACGAGAATCATAACTGAGTATATGATATCAAGCACTATTGAATTAAAATTTGAATATTCTAAGAACGAAATTACAAGTTTAATTGATCCTAACCAATTAACTCAAGTTTTGGATAATTTGATATCAAATGCTGTACACGCGATGGGGGGTGAAGGAATTCTTACCATTCAAACCGAATCAGATGAGAAAAACATCTTCCTGGTTATCAAGGATAATGGAATAGGAATTTCAGAAGATGATCAGAAGAACATATTCAAACCTTTATTTACTACAAAACCAGATGGTGTTGGACTTGGTCTTTCAATCGTCAAAGACATCATTGAAAATCACAGTGGTTCAATTGAAGTAAATAGCAAATTAGGTGATGGCACTGAATTTATATTGACCTTACCAAGAATTCGGACTCATTTAGTTTCTGAATCTGAACTTAAGGTAGAGCAAGTGAAAGGTAGTATTCAGTTATAGTAGAAATTGTAGTTAGAGGAGAAAGAAAAGTGCAAAGAAATTCATGAATATGAAGAGCCTAGATGTTTAGTTGATTTTGTTAAAAACCTGTTATATTCCATTCTTGAGAATATAAGGGAACTAAAAGTAGAACTAACTACCTAATATAGTTTTACAGATATGAATGAACTTCTTTAATATTAATTTTTCAACTCTATATAAGATTCTAGAATCTCATGTATCTGAAGTTTCAATTTTGTTAAATTACTAAAAGGATTTGGAACATGCGCTCCATCAATTAAATTAGAAGAACAATCTAGAAAAGATATTCCTGGTACTTTTTTAATTACATTTTGTCTTTCTACATCTGTAAGAGCAATTGATGAAGAATCAACAATTATTAAGAAATAATCATCATCAATAAAATCTATTGTTTCTTTTGGATCAGACAAGGTATTCATCTGAAAATAATGTTTTGAAGTCATAGCATTTAGAACATGACTAAAATATCTATCTTCGGTTAAAATCAATATTTTTTTCTTGCTTTTCTGCGTAATGATCTTCGCTGTAAGTGTTTTTAATTTCATGTGTTTCACTTAGTTAATTCTTTCCTAATCATACTATGGTTTTCATTTATAATATGATATAGAAAGTAATGCTGAAAAACACAGAAAAAAACAAAAACTGTACGAATTTCAATCAATTAACATAGTAAAATCAAAATTTTTAACTGAATGTGTAAGAGATCCTGAAGAAATGAGATTGACTCCAATTATAGAGTATTCTCTCAGGTTCTCTAGAGTTATGTTGCCACTTAATTCTATAAGTGTGGTTTCATTAAATTCCCGTATTTTGGGAATAATATGTTTAACTTGCTCAGGAGTGAAATTATCTAGCATAATGATATCTGCACCAGCTTTTGAAGCTTCTATTGCTTGTTTCTCGTTTTGAACCTCAATTTCAATCTTTTTGCTAAAGCTTGTTTTTTCCTTTGCTTTTTCTATAACTGAAGTAATAGACTCAAAAGCTTTGAGGTGATTTTCTTTCAGAAGTACCATGTCGGATAAATTAAATCGATGAGTATCTCCCCCACCGACAGTTATTGCATATTTATCATACTTTCCTAAACCTGGGATTACTTTTCTGGTACCACAGATTCTAATATCAAGATTTCCTTCTTTTGCAATTTTAATCATATTTGATGTCTGAGTAGCTATTCCTGATAATCGCCCAAGTATGTTCAATGAAACTCTTTCAGCTTGAAGAATTGAGTGAAATTTTCCTTTAACAGTTGCAACTGGAGTTTTCTTCTCAACTGTTGCTCCTTCTTTAACCAAAGGAGTAAAGTTAGCACCAGTGTATTCGAAGATTCTTTGAACGATTAATAGCCCAGCAATCACTCCCTCTTGCTTGGTAAATATTTTTCCTTCAGCATTTTTTTCAGGAAGCAGAGATGTTGTCACATCCCAATATGGTAAATCTTCTTTGAGCCACGATTTAATGTCTTCATCTATTAAAAAATATGGTATCATAAAATCTATCCTAATTAGTATTTGAGCATATTACTTACTGCTCTATAAGCTTTTTTACGAATATCTTCATCCAGTTCAATAACATTATCATCTGTAGGATTCTCAAGTGCCTTCAGTGTAGTTGCAAGGTTATTTCTCTTCATACTGACACAAATCATTTTACTGTCTTCAAATTGGACTTCAGGATATTCGATTTTCATTCGATCAATAAATCCTTGTTCAGTTAAGAAAAGTACTTTTTCACCTTTTGGAGCTTGTGCAGAATATCGATGCATATCTCCTGTTCCGCCAGTTTTATCAGCTACAGCGACTATCTCGGGACGACATTCAAAATGAGCAAAGGTTGTAACGTCTTTATTCATAATTAATTTTTCTAATCGCTTAATCGAAAGAGCATTATGTGTTCTACAATATCCTGGCCAAGTGATAATCTTCTTTCCAGTGAGTTTTGCTAAGTTCTTCCCCATGTTCTCATCAGGGATGAAAATGATTGCTTCACTGTCAAGGCTTTCAACAATTTTTCTGGCATTAGCAGATGTGCAACAAATGTCTGATTCTGCTTTAACATCAGCATTAGTGTTAACATAACATACTACGGGTAGACCAGGATTTTCCTCCTTCAGTTTTCTAACATCTTCTCCAGTAATTGAGTCAGCTAAAGTGCAATCTCTTCCTCTCTCTGGAACTAAAATCAGTTTATCTGGATTTAAGATTTTGACAGATTCTGCCATGAAATCAACCCCACAAAAGAGTATTCGTTTTTCTTTGATTTCAGTAGCTTTCTTAGCTAATGCTAGGGAATCTCCTACTATATCAGCAATACCGAAAACGATATCAGCTGTTTGATAACTATGAGCTAAAATCTTAAACCCTTTTTCATGTTTTAGTGTATTGATTCGGAATGTATATGGTGCAATAGCTTCACAAGCACTTTTGCTCCATCCTAATTTTTTTAGTTTTGAATATAATCGGTCAACTTCTTGCTCCAGCAATGTAACCTCCTCTTCAGCAATTTTCGGAGCCTCCTCTATTACAACCATCTTCTGTCGGGAAGAATTTTGTTGAGTATTATTTAAAGATTGTTCGTTTAAGGTCAAAATGAACGAAACAAATAGCTGAGGTCGCTCAAATGTTTGTTTTTCATTGTTTTAAGACATATTTAGATAAAATATGAGCAAAGCTTGCCTATACTTTTCTCTTGGTATTTTGCGGTTTCATAAGCTTTGGTAAATATGTATAAGGAATACGTAAAAAACTATTTGCCATTCTGATGGGAAAATCCTTAATAATTCCTCTACTTATAATTAGAAGAATAGTAATTTTGATGATGAAAATGAATCTAGCTCTCTATATCGCTAATGAACAGACAGCACAGTCATTTGCTAATGATATAAAAGCTGTTCTTCTTGAATTGGATCCTTCTATTAGCATAATAGAACTCCAAGATAAAGAGTTAGGAAAAGATAATTGGGAAAATGAAATTCAAGATTTTTCAATTCATCGAATAAATTGCTTGATTGCAGTAGGTGGTACAGGAACATTTCTTAGAGCAATCTTCCTATGTCGTAATTCAATCCCCATTGTTTCTGCTTCTGCAGAGAGTATTAGTTTTTTCACAGAAATTAATCCTCTTAATATACATGATAATCTTCAAGCTTTACTCTCTAAAAAGTATGATATAGATAATTATAACCAAATAGTGTTTCAAGATATGAGAAGTAATCTTCCAGTTCCTGCTCTTAATGAAATTGCCATTTTTCCTAAGGACTCTGCTCTTCTTATGAATTATACTCTTATTATCGATAAGAATCAGCTTTATCGAGGAAGAGCTGATGGTCTCATAATATCTACTGCTTTAGGAAGTACAGGGTATGCTCTATCCTCTGGAGGTCCTATTGCTTACGGAAATCCAGATATTGTAATTATAGTTCCTGTCAATCCTTTGAGTAAAGATCATGTTCCTTTAATTTTACCATCAAATTCAGAGATAAAATTGACTAATATGATATCTAGATCTGAGATTGAAGTCATTATCGATGGTCAATTAAGATTAGAAGCTGATGATGATATTTTATTGAGGAAATCTTCTTCAACAGCAAAAATCATGCGTTTTCATGCAAAAAGAAATATCTTAACTAAATTACGTAATCGTTTAGTGGAATTAGATCTGCGAAATCTTCAAGGAGTTCCACCTTCGGCAAAATATATTTTCAAACTTTTATTAACAGATGGAGAAATGACACAAAAGGAGTTAATTGAAAGTACTGGTTTACCAAACCGTACAGTTCGAAATGCTTTAGCTATACTCAAAGGGAAAGGAGTAATCAACCAGCGCCCTCATCTCAGAGATGCAAGACAGTCAATCTATTATGTAGAATGAAATCTATCTATCCAACTTCTCAGTCAATTGAGACAATCAGATTTCTTATAAAGGATATTAACCTTAATTTTAAAGAACAGAAATCTCAGATTTGTGGGTGTATCTTCGATGAATCTATTAGCTCCGTTAGCTCTGAAAAAAATAACAATTTTAGGTACAACGGGGTCAGGAAAAACTTCTTTTCTTGAGGCACTTTTCGGGAATTTTCAGCGGAACGATGTTGCAAGAAGGCTGTTCAAAGAAGTGAGTAGCAATTTAGACTTTACACCTCTAAAATACAATAATTTCACATCAAGTACAACAACAATATCATTGAATGTTGTAAATTCAGTTATCGTACTGACTAGATTCAATAAGGTTATTCTAAAAAAATTTGACCAAATTGAGACTTTGGATTATGAATCAATTGATTCTGCATTTCAAGTAATCTTCAATGACCCAGCCGGTCAAGATAGATTCGATTTCATGCAAGAAATCGCGATAAAAGGAGCAGACCTTGTTGTTATAATGGCTGATGGTACAAATATATCTTCATTAGAGAAAATCGTGCATTATTTAGAAATGGTAAATTTTGAAGAAGCAAGGAAACAAAGGAATATTCCTGTAATAGTTTTTATCAATAAGTCTGATTTGAGAGGTAAAGGTGTCTATCTCGGTAAAGAGGTAGCGGAAAGAATTGTATACTCTTCAATTATTGATAGAGAATTATTATTCTACGAAACTTCAAATCTAGATGCAAATTGCTATGAGATTCCATTAACAATTGTTTTTAATTACTTAGCAATGCAAGCATATAACTAATTTACACAAACTAACTAAATCTTTATCTATTTTGCATTTGATCTTTAATTGAAAGTATGAAAAGTACTAAACAAGTAACCTTCAATTTCGCTCAAAGTCGCAGAATCAAGAATTTCGCCCAAAAAAACAACGTTCCTGTGGATGAAATTTTGACTAAGTATCCTAAAGTTATGCATATAATATTCCAAGCGTGGAAGAAAAATTATTCTCAATCACAAGAAGTAAGTTTCAGAGATTTTTTTCTACAAGTAATGAAATTCGCTGAATTCGAGTTTAGATTGAGAGAGAGAAAAGAGGAGCTAAAAAAGATAAAAGAACATGTAATCATATTACAAGATGCTCTTGTTGAGTATGATCAGGATTACAATTCGATCATCAAAATTGAACAAATTGTAAAAGATTTAGCAGGGGGAATAGTACAATGAAAATTGGTACTACAATGTTCACTGTAAAACTTAAAGACAAAGTTCCCTGTGAAGATGAAAGTATTTTAGCAAGTGACTTAGCCTACTATTTGTATTATCTTGACGTTATTCCTAAAGAACTTGTAAGTTGGACAATGCAAGATGTTTCTAACAAAAGATCAGAAGACGAAGAAATCTTTAACGAGTTAAATAAGGAATACTCAAATCTATTCCAGGATTATGCATTGATTAGACTCAAAGCTAATGAACTTTATGAGCGAAATCGAGTTATTGCTCTAACTATGGGAATATTAAGACAAAGGTTGATTCAGCTGAAAGAAAATGGAAGAGACTTTCCACTAGATTATGATGAATCTATCGAGAAAGTTGAATATTTCATCTATCGATATCTTACAAAGAAACAAGATAAACGGCTTGTAGAGCAAGTTGTTTTCGATGAGAGATAAAGCGAGTATTTTGTCAGTATTACAGACCTTTTAGTGAAGGTCCAAACCTTCCTAACAAGGTTATAATGATTCGTTGTGTAATTTATGTGAGAACATCAACAGCTGATCAGGAATCAGGTTTAGAGACTCAAATTGACGATGTATCTGCAAAAATCTATCAAGCTGGAGATAGAGAGATTGTTAAGATTGTACGTGATGAAGACACACCTGGAGATAGTGATCCTGAGTATAGAGAGGGATTTCTAGAAGTTCTGGAAATGGCAAAGAATGATGAATTCGAAGAATTGTGGAGTCAATCACGAGATAGACTTTCAAGAGATGTAGATATTTTAGGCTATATTCGAATTCTATTAAAGAAAAGAGAAGTATCTATCGTCTGTTTAGATGATGAGGATAACAGGGCGATCGGGAGAGTTAAAGATTTATTTGGAGAGATGGAGTTAGAGAAATACCGTGAAAAGAGATACAAAGGTATGTTACGTCGTATCAATGAGAAAAAAGTTATGTCAAGACCACCTTTTGGATATACTGTTGATGATGAAGGAAATTTGGTAATTGATGACAGTAAAAGAGGACTCATTCGCAGACTTTTTGGAGAATTTGATAATCCCTTTTCTTCATTGAAAACTTTGAGTATGAAATACAACATCCCAGTTTCTACACTGAGAAATATACGCTCTAATCCAATTTACAGAACAGGAGAAGTCAGATGGGCTGGAAAAATCGCTTATTATGTTGATCCTGTTGTGCCTGAGGATAAAGATCAACTTTTGGATACAAATTGGGAAGGCAATTAGTCCTTCTCACTCATACATTTCATGAATATATTCTTTTTCTAACACTATCTTTACATCTGGAATGTTTTTACTGAATCCGAATTCTGTTATATATCCTGTAATTAGATTTTCTGGAATGATTTCGAAGTATGGATTGTAAATTTTAACACCATCAGGTTTATCTTTCAACCATATATCACTAGATGAATAACTCTGAACTGAAAAAGGAATTGCTTTTAGTAAAAGTTTCAATGTTGAGCTGACAACATAGAAGGGAATCTTATGTTGATATGCAAAGAGAGCCAAAGCATGACATCCTATTTTGTTTGCTACATTCCCATTTGGAAAAATTGAATCTGCACCTATTACCACCAAATCTGGTTTAAGTGTTATCATCGCCATTGACATCGCTGCATCAACAAGATAGTTTACTTTGTAGCCAAGTTGTGACGTTTCTAAAGCAAGTTTTTTACCTTCTAGAGCTGGTCTTGATTCAAATATTGTAAGTTCCGGTAAATTCTCACTAGCAACTTGTTCAGATAATTTATACAGACTGTGATAAAAAGTACTTGATCTTGAAAAGGTCATTATATTTTTACATTTGCAAATCAATGGTATGAGACTTGAGTTAACATTCTTTCTTTGTTCATCCATTTTAGAGATAACTCTCTCAGCTAAATTCTCCACTTCTACCCCTTTTTGGAAGAAATCAATAAAATAGATAAGAACATTTCTTAAAGCAGACATTTCTTTCTTAATCTTCATGACTTCTCGAAGCATTTCAGTTAGGTCCATGATGTTTCCATATCTCTTGGGATCATTGTCAATCTCATTTTTGACAATCTGAATTGCTTTACGTACAATCTCTTCTGAACCACTGATTTTATCATCTTTTAACTTGATTATTTCAGCTTCAAATGTTGCGGAATACACAAAGATAGTGTTAGAAGTTCATTTAAAAAGTTGTTTTTTACGAAGAATTCAGATATTTTCATAACCAAAGAATTCTCTCTCCTCCTTTATTATATCAATAAAGAGATCATCAAGTCTATGAGTTAGATGTATGATATCTGGTGGTAAAATTCTTATCTTTGTTTTGTGAAACCAAGTTAGTACTGTTTGATAATGCTCTTCTTTAACCATCATGTCTTTCTCTAATCGAATCATCAGAAGAGGAATATCCTTATTGTCTTCAAGAATATCATCCAAATTCCTTCCCACTTTTCTTATACACTGATTATACTCCTTTTTCATGTTTCTAGCCCCGTGCTTTACAAACATATAAATTCCTTCAAAAGATGCTGGAACAGCTTTCTTAAGATTAAAACCAGCAATTACTAAATTCATAGGAAATAGTAGTGCAATAATTATTGCAAAAAGATACATAATTGGAACTGGAAGAAGAAACATGAAATTTAAAAACCAATGTACATCTTGAATGTGTGCTGATCCAACTAGAACAGCTCCTCTACATTTGGAAAGATGTTTTCTTCCTAGTAGTTCTAAAATATTGGATCCTCCCATGCTATATCCTACAAGCATATACTCTCTGTCTTTAGGAATCAGAGACTCAAGTTCTTCAAGATGTTCATCAATAGTATATCGCTTCTGATTTGTAGTATGAGCGAAGTTCTCTTTACCATATCTATCTTCATAAATCGGATACTTACGATGATAATTTGTAAAACCTGCTACCAATATCATAAAAGGATCCTTAAGATTCATGGAAGATAAACCGGATAAGCTTCTTCTTAAATTTTATTTGCATTATGGATAAAAAGGCAAAGTCTAAAAAGTAGTTAATCGACCATACGTCATGAATGGTTTACTCTTCGGAATCTCAATTGTATCAGGGTTGTTGTATGCAGCTTTGTTCAATATTGGTTTTGTTTTGGAGAAAAAAGCCATCCTTAAAATGCCAGCTGAGAAAAAAGAAGGATTACTTACTTTAGTTAAATCAATCCTAACGAATAAGTTATGGTTACTTGGTTTACTCTTCACCATAGCTAGTTTAGTTTTCAATTATATTGCACTTCTTTGGGCTCCTTTAAGCGCAATAGCCCCTCTATCTGGCTTTGGACTAATTGTTCTGGTCGTTTATGCACATCTGGACCTAAAAGAGTCTTTGAAAAAAATTGAACTGCTTGGATTTGCCTTTGTTGTCATAGGTATAGTTGTTTCATCTACTTTGATGAGCTATGGAGTAAAAGATTTTGATTGGATTCAGTGGAAAACATTATCACATTCACTGGATGGAGTCTTTGTTGTGATAGGAAGTATAATTGTTGCAATAGTTTTTACATTCGTACCCTTGCTTTTCAAACGAAAAATCAGACCTTTGGACATAGCAATTTTTGCAGGATTGAGTGCAGGAATACAGGTTATAATTTTGAAGGGAGTAACAGTTTGGTCAACTGAAAAGAATATAAATCTAGATTTAGTGATTATAATATTCTATATTCTTTCTATAGGAGCTACAGCATTGATGTCTACAGGAAGTTTGCAATTCGCATTTAAAGAAGGAAAAGTTTCTAAAATAATGGCAATATACAATGGTGTAATGATCGTGTTTCCTATTTTATTTGGAGGGATTGTGTTACTTGAATGGAACACTCTGATTCTTGTTCAGCAGATATTTTTAGGTATATCTATTGTTATAACAATGGTGGGGATAATTCTGTTGAGTTTAAGACATACACATAATTATATTGAAAGTAACTTTTGAGTGATTTTATCGACTTCTTCCATAGTACTATCAATGTCTCTATTAACTAAAGAAGAATCTTCAACGATGAGATTTCCATTTGCTAAAACATTGCTAACATCACTTCCTTTCATAGAATAAGAGAAATGGTTTAGAACATACTCAGGATTTCTGTTAGGAGTTAGATGAGGTTTTTTCAGATTGATAGTAACTATATCTGCTAGAGATCCTTTCTCCAAAGTACCTATTCCTTCCCAATTTAGAACACTTGCACCACCAATAGTAGCTAGTTTGAAGATTTCTTGAGACTTGATCATTGTAGGATTATGATGAAATCCTTTGTAGTAAAGCGCTAAAAATCTTATAGTATCAAATAAATCTAATGTATTGTTACTTGCAGGTCCATCGGTACCTAAACCAACTCTGTCTACTTTCTCAATTATACTTGGAATAGGTGGCATATGATTGCCTAATTTAGCGTTTGACAGCGGATTTAGTGATAATCCTGTCCCTCTTTCTTGGAGTGTTTTGATATCTTTATCATTTACATGAATACAATGAGCTGCTATCATGTGATCATCTAAAACTCCAATTGCATCTAGTAATTCAACAGATGTTTTAACATTTGGATAGTCTTGATCATTTTTTGCATTGAAACTTCTACTATCTTTCATTTCAGTTTCTGATTCTGCTAAATGAGTGTGAATAAACAGTTCAGGTTTATCGTTCATTTCATTGTAATCTTGAATATATTGGTGAGATTTCTGAAAATCTTCAATCGTAACTGTATATGGAGAATGCAAAGAGAATGTAACTCTTATCAGATCAGTATTTGTATGATGATGTTTCTGAACAATATCGTAAGCATCCTCGAAAGTTGTGATACCAGACAGAATGGGAGCTGCAACATAACCTCTAATTCCTATATCACTTATTGCTTTTGCTTCGAAACTAGGATACCAATACATGGAGTTAACTGTTGTAACACCACTGAGAACAGATTCGATACTACCTAGAAGTGCACCTTGATAAACGTCTTCATCCTCCAATTTAGCTTCCATTGGCCAAATATGATCCTCAAGCCAAGTTATCAAAGGTATATCATCTACAATTCCTCTAAATAGAGTCATAGCAATATGGGTGTGACAGTTAATTAAACCGGGAATAATGAGCTGGTTGTTATCTCCTACAACATCGTGTCCTGAAATGTTAGTTTTGGTTTTTCCGTAAGTACCAATATCTACTATTTTATTGTCCTCAACGATAATAAGTGGTTCTTTGATAATTTGTAACTTAGAATTGGAGTCAAAAAATAATGCAAACTTTCCTCTGATAGCTAGTTCCATGATGGAAAAAGAGAGAATGGATATTTGAGTTTTGTTCTAAAAGATTTAAGCTGTGTCAAAATCCTCAAACAAATCCATAACAGATGGTTTTCCATATGGTAGAAAGTCGTCTACGAACCCAGAAATATCCTCTATGCTCATGTTTGGATCAAAGTTCTTCATAATATTCTTTAGACCTTGTCTAATCATAACCGAAGGATGTTCGCAAATGATGAAACCTATGAAATCACCTTTCTCTTCTAACATTAATGAGTAGTCTCCTAAGTCAATTTCTCTGGGAACAACATCTTTACCAATTAATTGTCCTGCGAAATTTGATATAGCAGTAGCAACTCCCGAAATCAAGTGCTCATTTACATCATACTTGCCTTCGAAAAGACCTGCATAAATACTCAAGCCAGAGTTTGAGAATACATGTACAGAATATACTCTAGAAGAACCATAGAGAGCTCTTTTACCACCAAGAATCATACCAATGCCTATCATAGCTGCTCCAATGGAAGCTGAAATTAGTTCAAGATGAAGTGTAGCTCTGATACCTGTAATGGTGAATATTGAATACAAAACAGCACTAACAATGAAAGCTATTATGGTTCCTGCAATCATAAAAGCTAGTATTTTTTTGTGTCTATCTTCTACAAATCTGTATTGACGAGATAGATACCAGACTAATGATCCGCCTGCGAATAATACCATTGCTGCATCACAAATAACCCAGATGAGATGAGCTTCTGTTTTAATAAACTCAAGTGTAGAATCATATGGGAGTACTGTATAACTTACGAATTTGTCTGCTGCATTTGGGTATCCTGCTGTCAAAGTTAGAAAGACTGTTGCGCCAAATAAAATGCTTCCAACAACTACAGTTTTAGAATTCAGTGTTCTCCTAGCACTTAGAACACGAGCAAAAAGAACGGTTGATCCCATCGCAAGCATACTACTTATTGTAGCTATAGCTGAAAAAACGAGTACAACAATTTCATTTCCTTCTTTGCTGAAAATGATTTGAAGCATATCCCCGATTATCCAACCAGCAATGCCAAATAGAATTCCTAGCATAAAATATACAGCTGAAGAAGCTAATTCGTATTGTCTAATAAAAACAATAACTATCATTGCTATAATGATACATAGAGAAATTGCAGAATAGATTAGAGAAGTAATTATCATTAACTATACAAAAACACTCTTTTTTTTAAGTTTAATGTTAATTTTCTTGATATTTGCTATTAACTCAATAGATAAACTGGTCTGTAAGGGAAGATAGGTACAGTATTATTACATTTTGGGCATCTATTCTCTATTGAAAGAGTACTAAAAGTAACGGAAAAAGTGTCTCGCTTAATTAGCAATTCTGAGCAGTTAGGGCAATATGTACTCTGAAATGGATGACCTGGAATATTGCCTAGGTATGTGTAATTTAATCCTTCATTTCGGGCGATAGTGTAAGCTTTCTGCAAGATGGAGATGGATGTTTTTTCTATTTTGCTTAGGTGTGAGGGAAAATACCTTGTGAAATGAACAGGAGTGTTTGGAGACAGATTCTTGATCACCTTTTGAGAGAAATCTCTAATAAATTCTTCATCATCGTTAACTGTTGGTATAACAAGATAAACAAGTTCTATATGAACACCTCTCTGGTAAGCAACTTGAAGATTGTCCCAGATATATTTACATTTGATGTCTAAGAGACAATCGGTTATGTTTTGTGTTCCTTTGAAACTAACTGTGAGACCGTTCATTCCTGAAGCTATTAGGATGTCTAAAGCTTCTCCTGTCATATATCCATTAGATACAAACATCTTGTAATAATTATTGGATAATCTTTGGAAGACATCTACTGCAAACTCAAACGACAGTGTTGGTTCATTAAAGGAAAAACATACTCCATTTATCGAGGGGTTGAAGTTAGCATTCTCCACCACTTTTTCAGCAGTCATGAGACTTGCATCTGAATATTTCTCTGGGGGTGGTCTTTTTGAAATATCCCAATTTAAGCACCAGTCACATTCGAAATTACAACCCCATGAACCAAAAGTTAGAGCTGTAGATCCTGGGAAGTAGTGATAAGCAGGTAACTTTTCTATTGGATGTAAGCTGTAACTAGAGACATCTCCATATTGAAGAGTATAGATTTTACCATCTATATTCTTTCTAGTTTTACAAAATCCTAGTTGTCCCTCCTTAATCGAACACATTCGTCGACAGATCAGACATTGAGCAGTACCATCTCCCATTTTCTTCTGAAGATAGGATTCTTTTATTCTTGGATCTTTGTCTGTCAAAGTGTTCACTTTTTCACTATAGCACGGGATTAAATATCTTTTGTAAGTTTCCGAAAAAAGAAGAGAAAAGCTGTATTTAGAGAATTCCAAATAAAGCCCTAACAATTGGAATAATAACACCTAACGAAGCTAATACTTTGGGACCCCAAGCCTGAAGATAGAACCGTGTATCTCTAACAACTTTGAGATTGAATATCTGAGTTGCAATAGGTTCGTTATCAACACTGAGATTCATTGCTATCAAGTTGGATCCAATGTTCTCTGAATGAGCTGATATCCAGATTCCTGTTCCAGTGAATAGAATCCCTGTAACCAATCTCAATAACTGTCGTTTATCTTCTGATAAGAATTCCGAAGTATCTTCTGGAATTACTACAAAAGGATCAAAAGCATTGAGTGAAAGAGTGATGTCAAAATCGTGCGGTGAAAGATCATCAGCTCCCTTATAATTCATCAACACTTTTTGTTCACCACTTCCATCCTTTCTATTTAGGATAAAGAAAACTATATCTTGAGATTCTTCCTTCTTTTGAGTAGGGGGAACTGCTGAAATCACCCAGAAATCTTCGGCTTCTATTAATTCTGGTGTTTCTGTTAAAGTCAAGATAATTCTGTCTATTATTAGGAACAACTCTGGAGTTTGATTGTTGAGATGTGTGAATATGTCTTTCCAAACTCCTAAATTAAGTTCCTTGCCTCTTAAGATTTCTTCAGTATGAGACATTGGAACTATACGATATAGCTCTTTTTTGAGAAAATTTTTGTCAATAATCTTCGGGAATCTATAGTGCAGATAGAGAAGAACTAGAACATTTTGAACAGCTAAAGGTTGACGATTTTTTTCTGGTTTGAGATTGGGGGCAAATTCAGGAACTATGTTTTTAGAAATATCCTCACTCCATTGAGAAAGCCTAACCCGTGTGATAGGATCTAATAGAGTGTATATCCCATCATAAATCATCATATTCAAGACACAAGGGTGTCTGGAAGCTCTGTAGTATTTTACAAATCCACCAACATCTAAACCTGACAAAGTTGGAACTCTAATGATGATTGAAGCTGCAATTGCGAAAATAATCATACTTATTGAAAGATATGTTACTAAGGTTTTTCCATTCCCTTCAGATAGAGCAAAGAGTTGTTCTATTTGGGTTGGAACATATACCGCAGCTGCATAAAAACCATAAGCTATAACTGCTAAGAATAGAATGATTAGCAGATATAAATTGCTTTGTTTATATTTTCTCTCTAAATTTCTAAATCCAGCTGCAGAATTGATTGGCATCCCTTTCTTAATCAATTCTCGAACTTCCCCATCAAAAGCAAAAGAAACCAATACCCCATTAATAGCTAAAATGAGGCTATTACCGAGGAAGAGATACCATGCTAAATCCACCAACCAACTAAACGAATTTGCTGCTTCAACTTCGAAATAAATTAAACCAGCAATCACTCCTGCTGGAAAAAAGAATAATAAGACTCTCCCTATCCATCTTGAATAGAGATTAATCAGTCTAGAAATCACTGAAACCATAAAGGATAGTATTGCTCAGTTGAATAAATAGTTTATGCAGAATTTAGCTATATAAATCATATAGAAAATTGCTAGAAATCTTTTTCAACTTCAAATCAAAATTTATCTTGATTTCAATCATGAGTTATGTTTTGATGAAAGTTCTTGAATCTGCTCCACATAGATATGACAGAAGTATGAAGATACTTACCCTAGGTAAAATCGATAAGGCATACGATCAAGTCGTTGAAGAAATTAGCAAAAATGACACTGTTTTAGATATTGGTTGTGGCACAGGAATGCTATCTTTCAGA
>CAZPXJ010000040.1:15283-20383 GCA_964590855.1 uncultured archaeon | reverse complement strand
GTCAAAAAATAAGGCTATACCCCAATCATAATAGTCATGAGCAACATTGTTATCATCTACATAAATGGTACTGAAATCACTGACCAGTGATATCTGAAAATGGTATTTTGTAGCTCCACTTACAGGATACCAATCCATGTAAAGTGTTGAGATATTTGTATAGGAGTTATCTGTAGGAGAAATTAATGTAGGAGGATCTATAGCTCTAACTAGTTGACTACTAGGCATAACAGTAAATATAACTAAGCATACCAAACATGAACTTAATATGATTTTCTTGTTATTTTTTCTTCCAACAAATTGTATATTTTCTATCTTTCTCAATTAATCATCTCTATATTCGAATAGCTAAACAAATTATTTTCTTATATTTATTTATTTTGTATAAAAAAATACAAAATTGTTCTAATTTTGTCTGTGGTTGAAATCCTCAGTAAAAATAAACAGATCTTAAATTTTCGACACTGTATTACATCGGTAAAGATGTTTTTTCATAACAAAATAAGGAAATTATTCGAGAAAATTCTGGAAAATAGTTAAAAACAATAAAAAGTTCTTCTCTCCATGAAAGCTGTTCAGCTTGTTGAAATCGACCAAGATCTGGAAGACAGAGAAATACCAACCCCCACTCCAATTTCTGATGAAGTATTGATAAAAATCGAAGCAGCGGGTATTTGCCATTCTGATGTGCATTATCGAGATGGTATCTCCTCTGTTGGTTATCTTCCAATTACCTTAGGTCACGAGGTTGCTGGAGAAATTATCGAATTGGGTTCAGAAGTAACTGAATTTCAAGTTGGAGATAGAGTGTGCCTTAATTATATGCTTACTTGTGGTAATTGTAAATACTGTGTTCAAGAGACTGAACAATTCTGTGTTAAAGGAAAAATGATAGGTAAAGATGTAGATGGAGGATACGCAGAATATATTGCATTTCCTACTAGAGGAATTTTCAAGCTACCTGATGCAATTTCCTATGAGCATGCTGCTGTAATGATGTGCTCTTCTGCGACATCTCTTCATGCTCTAAAGAAAACTAGATTTAAAACTGGTGAAACAATCGCCATCTTTGGTTTAGGCGGTTTAGGAATTTCAGCATTACAGCTGGCAAAGGTCTTTGGAGCAGCAACCATTTATGCAATTGACATTGAACCTAACAAGCTTGCAACTGCTCTTGAAATGGGGGTTATTCCAATCGATGCTAAAGATGATGATCCTGTTGAAAAAATAATGGAATTAACTCATGGAGAGGGTGTAGATGTAGCTCTAGAGCTTATTGGTCTTCCAATAACTATGGATCAGGGAGTACGATCATTAGCGCGGTTTGGTCGTCTAGGATTAGTAGGAATAACAACAAATAATTTTGATATTAATTCGTATGAAGCAATTTGCAGAGAAAAAGAAATAATTGGAGTATCTGATCATTTACTATCAGAGTTGCCATTTCTACTCGATTTAGCAAAGTTAGGAAAACTAGATTTGAGTAAAGTTGTAACCAATACCGTTTCTTTGAAAGCAGAAGCTATTAACGAGATACACCACCAACTAAAGAAATACAAAGCTGACTTTAGAACAGTGATAAAACCCTAAAACTTCTTTCTCAATCTGTACTAACTAACTGCAATTAGTTATTGCGACTAATAGATCTTAGTTATTTATATAAGATTAGATTTTGTGAGCATTTAAAACCTACCTAGTTACATTACACGTTGGCCATTCTTGGCATAGAAGAGGGTAAATTATGATAAAAAATGACTTTTTAGAACATTTAACTAGAACATCTAAATCTCTACCAAGCCCAAGTTGTGTGGCTTCAACAATAGTTTGGAGATGCCTCCTTTATCGTTTCATTAAGCAAAAATTGACTAAGAGTTTTTGGATCTATTTCTTCTTCGAATACATTTCTTTCTCTTTCTTTCTCAAAAATGCTAAAGCTATCATGGCTCTATGATCGCTGATATTAGTAACTACTGACCATGCATTATGGACACCTTTTGCTTTTACCCTATTAGGTAGTCCTTCTACTGTGAAATTGGCATATATTGCAGGAATTCCTTCTCCAGGATATTCACACATATCTAGATATTCATCCTCCTGAAATAGACGAATTTCTGAGAGAACATCACCTGTTTTATCAAAATCATCTGCAGCCACAAATTCAGCGTAAGGATAGCCTTCAATAAAAACGACTACTCTTTTTCTGTTTAAACCGTAGGTTTCTCTTTCAGTAAGACCAATTTGGACTTCATGTCTACCTTCATCATCTAGAGCAATATATTGAATAAGAAGATACTTTTCATTTTGATCAGGCCAATTATATTCGAAATCATCCTTCACTCCCAAAAAACTTACTACTTTCATATTATCACCAATTACCACTAATCTATAGGATTTCCTTATTAAAACTCTTTGGATTAAAAACAGAGAAAAAGCCTTTGAATTAGTAGGATTATTCTATCTTAATGTGTCATCCATAAATGTGAACATTTAAAATCTACCTCGCCACATTTCGCTGTGACCCACTTTGGTTTGAACGAGGGTAGATTATGATAAAAAAAGACTTTTTAGGAAGAAGTTACATTGGAAAAGGTAGAACCTTCAAAAAACGAGTTTTTGCATTGATATTGATCAGTACAATTATTGTGCAATCTTTTTCCAGTCTAACTGTGAGTAGTTCAATGGAAACTACAGAGACTTCTCAGCAATTAGATATTCTAGATTTTATTAAAGAATACATTTCGCAGGGAGGAGAAGAGACAGAGTTCACTATTCAACAATCCAATGATGAGTTTGTTGACATTAGTCAGAAATCACCAGAGGAAGAAGTTGAGACTGGGTGTAGTAAAGCAGTTGAACCAATAGGAGGTTCTGAAACTTTAGATGCTGTTCCAACTCAAGTTTCACCTTCAAATGGTGCAACGATAACCGATAGTACACCCTTTATGAATTGGAATGGTGGAGGGGAGTATATGGACTTCCAACTAGTGATTGATGATAATTCTGACTTCAGCTCACCTGTTGTTGATGTACATACAGGATTCAACACATATTACACCGTTACTACAGCTTTAGTCAGCGATACTTATTACTGGCATGTACGAGAACAAGATTACTTTTCTCATGTTTGGGGGGGTTGGACTGGAACTTGGTCATTTACTATAGATTTAACACCAACTCAAGCACCAGTACTAGTTACTCCTACAGATGGATATTACACAAATGATAGAACACCTTCTTTAGATTGGAACTCAGTTCCTATCGCCACATCCTATCAAGTGCAAATTGCAACTACCTCACTTTTCTTACTTCCATCTGTAAATGAATACGTTGCAGGTACCTATTTTACTTCTCCAGATTTACATAGTGTCGGAGATGGAGATGGGAATTATTGGTGGAGAGTACGAGGATACACATCTGATGGTTATGGTCCTTGGAGTGATGAATGGGAGTTCCATCTCGACACTGTTGCTCCATCTGTAGTATCTTTGATTTCCCCAGCAAATGGATTAGTAACAGATGACTACACGCCATTATTTAGCTGGAATCCATCCTCAGGAGCTTATACTTACAGACTTGAAATTGACATCACATCAGCTTTCACTTCACCTGCTGTTGTTACCAATACACTTGCAACTTCTTTTCAAGCTCCAAATATGTTAAATAATATGTATTATTGGAGAGTGAGAGCTCAAGATATGGCTGGTAATCAGGCCGCATGGAGTGCAATCAGGTACTTTGTTATTGCTAAACCTATTCCTCCAGCACCAATTTTAGTATCTCCTACAAGTGGAACATACACTAATGATAACACACCTTATTTGGATTGGAATGCAGCATCATTAGCAGTTGAATACCAACTTCAAATATCCACCACCCCAACATTTAGTACTACTGTAAAAGACATCACAACGAGTGGAACATACTACTATTCATCGTCATTGCCTGATGGAACATACTATTGGAGGGTGAGAGGAAGAGATTCTATTGGAAATTGGGGAAGCTGGAGTACTGTATGGCAACTTATTGTCGATATTGTTCCACCAGGAATACCAACTTTGGTTAGTCCAACCAGTACAACTTATACTAATGATAATACTCCAGCATTTGATTGGAATCCTGCAACTGGAGGTTATAATTATCAAATACAAATTTCCAGAGATCTTATCTTTTCTTTGATATTCTTGGAAAGCACTTCACAGAATACTTACTATACTCCTGTAACGATATTTACAGATGGAGATTATTGGTGGAGGGTTAGAGCTATAGATAGAGCAGGAAATGTGGGGTCATGGAGTAGTGTTTGGTTAGTCTCGGTTGACACAGTACCTCCTGGAACACCTATACCTCTTACTCCAGCTGATGATACTTATCTAAATGATACCACCCCTTACTTAGAATGGACATCTTCAATTGGAGGATATCAGTATCAGGTTCAAGTAGACAATGATGTAGGTTTCGGTTCTCTAGATGTTGAGTTTATCACTGGAAGTACGACTTATATTACACCAACTCTGAGCGATGATGTATATTATTGGAGGGTAAGATCGATAGATCAAGCAGGGAATGTAGGAGGTTGGAGTGAAGTTTTCCAATTTACGATTGACACTGTAGCACCAGATCAAGTTCCTTTAAGTTATCCTGGAAATGGTGTCACAATAAATGATTCAACACCCCAACTACAATGGTATTCATTAGGAGATGCTGTTGAATATCAAATTCTTGTTGATACTTCTGATGTATTTTCCTCACCAGTAATTATCGAATCCACAAGTGCTATATTTCTAGATATAATTACGATTTTAGCCGATGGTGAATATTATTGGATAGTACGCGCAAAAGACGCTGCAGGCAACTGGGGATCATGGAGTGCAACATGGTCTTTTACTATTGATACAACTGCTCCAGATCAACCAATATTGATCAATCCCGCCAATGGTACTGTTATTAACGACAACACTCCTCAATTATTAGCTGGAATAACTGGTTCTGCTACTCTTTATCAATTCCAAATTTCTACATCCAATACTTTTGGAACACTTATCATCAATGTAGAAGTAGCATCAAATGCCTATACTTTGATTTCAGTTTTAACTGATGGGT
>CAZPXJ010000040.1:0-15273 GCA_964590855.1 uncultured archaeon | reverse complement strand
TATTGGCGAGTTCGAGCAGCAGATGGTTTAGAGAATTGGAGTGAATGGAGCGAAATCTGGATTTTCACTATAGATACTACCGGTCCAGTTGCACCAACATTGACTGGTCCTGCCAATAACAGTATAACCAATGACAACACCATTTACTTAGAGTGGAATACAGTTGTTGATGGAGTTCTCTACCAAGTGCAAGTTGATAATGTCTGGGATTTCAGTTCAGTTGCAGTAGACTACACTTCTGGAACTACATCTTATACTACTCCGATTTTAGTAGATGGAATATACTACTGGAGAGTACGAGCAGCTGATGACTTGGGGAACTGGAGCGAGTGGAGTTTAGTAGAATTAATTATAATCGATACTACTAATCCGGTAATTAATCATCCTGAGGATATAAGCTATGATGTTGGAAGCATTGGTAATAATTTTACTTGGGTTGTTTCTGACATTAACCTTGCTGAAATAATCGTCTATATAGATGGAACAGAATTCCAGACTGTTAATGTGACTGGTTTAAGTGGGATAGAATATCTGTTATATATTGATGGTTTAGATGTTGGAACATATAATTATACAATTTATGTAACTGATTTGGCTCAGAATTCATTTACAGACACAGTGATTGTAACTGTGCTAATAGTTATTCCGGAATTTAGCCCTATTACAGGAATTATGTTATTAGGTCTTTGTGCAGTTATTTCTCTCTATAGCTTAAGACAGATATTCAAAAATAAAAAGCGATGATTTAGAATCAGACGGTAGTTTGATTTAACATCCTCTTTTTTTTCATATAATCTCAACTTAAGTCAGTTAAACGATAATTGAAATCAATTACATTTGAAATTTTGCTTTAAATTTTGTTTTGAAATCCGTGTCTTTGGTGAATCTATAAAGCATATACATTAAGAAACCACCAAGAAGACCTACTCTTCTCAAGACCAAGATTAAGAAGACCTACTCCAACACATGATATCTTTTCTTTTATTATATATTTTTTCCAGAATTTAGTTAGACAAAGGATTAGAACCCCCTAATGAAATGTTCACCAGCTTGAAATAGAAAAAATACTATACTTCAAAGCAATTGAAGTAAGAACCAAACAAACCAATTATTTGACTTGCAATTTGAACAAGCCGTTCATCTGTTTTTGTAAAAGCATTCTCCTGATAACTTTCAATATTAAAGACACCTATAATCTCATCTTCTTTAACAAAAATGGGTGCAGTAATTTCACTATGTACTTTTGGGTCTCCTTCTAAGTAAAAATCAACATGTTTAACATTTCCATAGTTGAAAATCTTCTTTTCTTTGAATGTTCTGACAACAATACTATTATTTTCATCTAGAGAGATCATGTCACTCTCAAACGGTAAATCAGCGTATCCTTTGAAACAAACAATTTTGAGTGAATTATGTTCTTCATCAAAAATCATACCTGAAAAATATTCCATGCTGAAAGTCTTTGAAAGAAACTCATATACAGTGTTGAAAATTGATTTTAGATTCTTTTCCTTTATTTTTAATAAGTTTTTTATTAGATTAAAAAATGAATGAAATCTAGTTTGAATCTCTTCTCTCTCTAGAATATATGAAATATTATGTGATATTGAGCCTAAAACAATTTCATCATCTCTTGAAAAAGCATTTTCAATATCACTCTCAACATTGATTAAACCAACAACAATTCCTTCAGAAGGAGATATTACTGGAACAGCTAATTTGGAAATTACAGATTCATCTTCTTCAAAATAATCTTTGTCTAATTTTACATTTGGGATATTTTGGACTGATTTCGTTCTAACAGCTCGAGTAACAATTGAAGTTTTGTCTAGGTTAATTTCCTCAAAACCAAGGTTTTCACTGTAACCTGAATGAGAAACCAATATCAGTTTGTTTAACATCCTATCAACATGATAAACACTAAAACGTTTAAAATCTAGTATTATATCTGCAAAAGAAACTAATTGTTCATAAAAGCTATCAATATCGTCTTCGAAGGAAATTTGTTTAACAAATGAGTTAATAGTTGTTAACCTCTCTTCTAAAGATTCTACTTCAAATTTTGTCTCTATTGTTGAAAAAATCGATTCTTTGATCTTTGTTAAGAAATTAGTTTGATTTTCTAGCAGTTGTTTTGTATTGTGATATTTTGTTATAATTTCATCAATTGTTCTTTGCAATCTGTTATGATTGTTAAAGAAAGAAGCAAGTGAATTATGATAGATTATTACAATCATTGCTTGTTGTTTACCATCCATTCTTTCATCAAACTCTTCAATACCAAGAGTGCTCATATCTAAGCTATAGCTGTATACAAGAGCTAACAAATCTGGTTGATTTGACACTGGTAATGGACCAAACAAACCTTCTTTGTATTGAATAGAACTCATATAATATATGCCTACTTGACTGAGTGTAAGCTCAGGATCATCTATAAAATCAACGTCAATACTCTCTTCCAATGAAGGTCCTACGGACTCAAATCTGTAAAAAGCTAATCCTATTTTTTCTCTTGCGTAGTTAATTATCTCCTTGAACCCACTAGATCTTGCATCATGAAAAGAATTGGAATTGTAAAATGAAGCTACTCGTAAATTTGTACCCTTAATTATAGAAAGCCAAACTATAACAGAAATGGTTTTTTTATCTTTGTTCACCATCTCAAATTGAGTATTTGATATATAGTTACTAGTTAAAGGATTTTCTCCATAAAATGGATGAAACAAATTATCAATTGAGAATTGTGATGAAGATAAATCCTCAAAAGTAAAGCCAAATAATTTCGAAAAATGTTCATTAACATAAATTATCTCATTGTTTTCATTTAAAATTGCAATACCATAGTCTATATTAGAGAAGTAGCTGAATCTAGATTCATCCTGATCCATAGATTACTTATCAATAAAAATAAGATAAAGTTATGCTCTCTACAAATTTGAACTCAATGAGACTCTAAGTTCTTCTTTTAAACTCTCCCCTCTTCTTTCCAATGAATTTTCCTTCTTGGACTACAAAATCTCCTCTTAAGATTGTAGATTCAACTCTTCCCTTTATTTTCATTCCTTCATATGGACTATAATCTGACTTTGAATGACCAGAATCAATAATCCATTCCTTCTGAGAATCAAAGATTACTATATCGGCATCAGATCCTTCTTTTATTATCCCTTTTTTCGGAAAAAGATTATGGATAATAGCTGGGTTAATAGTAAATTTAGGAATGATTTCATCTCCAAAGAGGTTATACATTAAAGAAAAACTGTATTCTAAGCCACCTAAACCTTTTGGAATCTTACTGGGTTGATTATATCTCAATTTTTCCTCCCTCATAAAAGGAGCATGATCGGTTCCTATTGTATTGATGATTTTAATATTCTCTTTTAGTTTATTCTGTTCATCTTCTGAACGAAGTGGTGGTGCTAATAAATAGAGACTACCGTTTTCGCTCACAAAAACGTCCTTGGTCAGATTGAAGTATTGAGGACAGCTCTCGATGAATAAATTATTTTCTAGTAAATCTGGATATTTGCTCTTAAGAAGTTCAAGAGAAGATCCACAGTTAACGTGAACAATGTATGTGTTTCCCTTTACTTCTGAAGTGATTTGAGCTAAAGCATGTATTTCTGTTATCTCAGCTGTAGCGGGTCTAGAATTCTCATATTCAGCTAATGTGTCTTCTACATTTGCATTAAGTATGATTTCATCGTTCTCAGCGTGGATAAGTATCAAAGCATCTGTAAGAGCAGAATTTGAAATAAATTCTCTAATTTTGGGATAAGAACATCTCCTATCAGATTCGGAATAAGTAGTAAATAATTTAATTGAAGGAATACCCGCGCTCATCGATTTTTCAATTAACTTTCTAGTATCATCTTTGAAGTTACCAACTGTAGTGTGAAAACTGTAATCAATGTAAGATTTTTGAGCTTCATTTTGCTTTTGCTTAAGTTTTTCTTCAAATTCATCAACATGAAAAATAGGTTCTAGAAAATCAATAAAAGTGGTAATTCCTCCAAAAGCAGCTGCTTTAGAAGCACTTTCATAGTTATCACAAGTCTTGAATTCACCTAAATCTAAATTTATATGGACGTGAGGATCTATGAAACCAGGTAAGATTAATTTTCCTGAACAATTAACTTCATTTTTACAGGGCCATTTTTCATCATTTTGAACTATTTTTGCTATCATTTGATCTTTAACATAGATATTAAGATTATCAAAATGCCCAGAATGATACACTTTCCCGTTGATTAATCCCAGTGTGTAATCAGAAATCTCTACCATATCTTGAGAATTAATTATTAATAAATAAACATTATTAATTAATGCTTAGTGATATCAAAACATATAGTTGGTAATTGGTACATAACCCATAGAAAGAACCGCTTTCAATATTGTAACACATGACAAAAGTACTGTGACTATAGCTAATCCTAGTTCTAACCATTTGGGTTTAGTTTTTATTGATACTAAACTTCCCAATTTTACCCCTATGACAGATCCAACCATCACTATCAAGCCTTCTATCCATAGTATTTTGCCTTTCCAAAAGAATATTCCTATGGCTATTAAGGCTGTGAAAATAGTTGCAAATAAGGACGTTGCTATAGCTTTTTTCACGTCCACTCCGAGGGATTTTAAAAAAGGAGGAAACAATGAACCACCACTTCCCCCTCTCATCCCTGTGATTACATTTAGCACGAATGCTCCAGGAATTATTGTATAGGGTTCCGGATGTAATTTTTCTGATACTTTCGGAGCGATTTTATAAAGATAAATTCCCACTACAGAGATAAAAGAAGTAACAACAAATATTATTGCAAGTGCTAATTTGAAATCCGATAAAGAGAAGAGATAAGCTAGAAAAGCCCCTAATCCTGAACCAATACCCCCACCTATCACTAAGTACAAGGCGTATTTTTTTTTAATATTCTTTCTGTGCGAAAAAGCTCCCATGATTGAAGAAAAAGGTATGACAAAAAGGTTAATCCCAAAAGCGTATATCAAATCTAAACCTATTACATTTAGTAAAGGTGTTCTGATCGAACCTCCACCTATTCCAAACATGCCACTTGCAAATCCAGCTAATAGACCAATTAATCCTGCTAAGCAAAGGTATAGTGGTTGTTCCATTTCTTAAAACTTCATATGCTTTTGTATATTAATAGATTAGGGTAGAATCTTATCTTGTGATAGTAACAACTGAATTAGATAATACTCTATTTCTTGTAAGAGTGTTAAAATCAGTATTGAATTTGTTCAAAAACGATTAGATAGAATCAACGAAGATTCTATGAAATTAAATCAATAGTTTCCATATTGAATATTTCATTAATAGCTACATACTAGAAGGTATTTTTGAAGTTGCGAGAAAAATAGGACTATAATTTGCATTAGAATCAATAAAAAAAGTAAAAAAAAAATAAAACGTTTAAAATAAACGTTCTAACTCATCAAAGCAAACATTACAAACAGTGGAAGAAGCATGATAGCTAGAATATTCTGCAACTTGACAAGAATGTGTAGTGCAGGTCCAGCTGTATCTTTTAATGGATCACCAACTGTATCACCAATAACTGCAGCTGCATGAGCATCGGAATTTTTCCCTCCAAAATGACCTAACTCTATATATTTTTTCGCGTTATCAAAAGCTCCTCCAGCATTATACATGAACATTGCTAAAATTCCTGCGACAACTTTTACCGCTAATAGATATACTGCTAAATTCCAGATTCCCACTACAAATCCCATTATTACTGGTACTCCTATCCCTAATAACGTAGGCAGTATCATCGCTTTTAGTGAGTTTTTTGTACTGATGTCAACACATTTTTTGTAATCAGCCTTTGTTTCCCCTGTAAGAATACCTGGATTTTCTTTAAATTGTCTTCTTACTTCATCTGACATCTTAAAAGCTGTTTTACCTACTGCTTTAATAGCTAAAGCTGAAAATAGGAACGGCATAACTGCTCCTATGAACAAAGCTGATATAGCAACCGGGTTAGCCACATTGATTGGAAAATCATTAACATGATTAAGTGGGTGACCTGTTAATTCTGCAGCTTGAGTCAAATACGCAAAGAGAATCAGAACTGCTGTTAAAACCGCAGTTGCCATTGCATATCCCTTGGTTACTGCCTTTGTAACATTTCCAACTCCATCAAGCTCTTCTAATGCTGTACCTACTTCATCATTCATATCTGACATGGTTGCTATACCTTCTGAATTATCGGCAATTGGTCCAAATGCATCAGATGCCATAATGATCCCAGCGGAAATAAGAACACCCATTACTGCAGCAGATATCCCATAAACACCTTCAAGGCTTCCACCTACTTCTGTGAATCCACCCGCAATATAATAAGCTGCTACAGATACTAAACCCAGTGTTACTATTGGTATTGTAGGACTTTCTAATCCGTATCCTAATCCTAGTATTAGATTTATTGCAGATCCGGACTTCGATCCTTCTGCTATTTTCCTAGTGACTCTTCCACCTGTAGCTGTATAATACAAAACTATGAGTGCTACGATTAAAGTTAATCCAACTCCTAGAATTATACAGAAGAATATCCTCAAACCATAAGGATCATTTGGGGTTCTCATCAAATAATAGCAAATTGGGAAAGTGCCAGCAATTGAGACAAAAGCAGATAAACCAAAAGCAAGATAAATTTTAGTGGCAGGTTTGGTCTTTGATGCTCTTATTGAAAAAACACCAATTATAGAGCCAATTATACCAACTGATTCTACTAAAAGTGGAAAGATAATTGCATTTTTTCCATAAAGTGCAAAAAATATTGGTGCTGCACCTAAAACCATGGCTCCGATAATGTTGTCTGAGAATGATTCAAATAAATCTGCTCCTCTACCTGCACAGTCTCCTACATTATCTCCGACCAAATCTGCTATAGCTGCAGGATTTCTAGCATCGTCTTCTGGTAGTTTATTTTCTACTTTTCCTACAATATCTGCACCAACATCTGCTGCTTTAGTATAGATACCTCCACCTAGTTGGGCAAACAAAGCTGATAAACTAGCACCTACACCAAATCCCACCAAATAAGTAGGATTATCTCCAAAAATTAAAAAGAGTGATCCTACTCCAATCAAGCTTAATCCAACAATAGAAATCCCTGTTACTGCTCCTCCTCTAAAAGCTACTACTACAGCTTTGATTCCACTTTCTCTTGCTGTATGTGTTGTTCTAACATTTGTCCTAACTGCAAGGCTCATTCCTATAAATGCAGCAAAAAGAGAAATAACGGAACCAGCTACAAAACATATAGAAACTTGCCAATCTGGAAGAACAAAGGCTAAGAGTACTCCTATTCCTACAATAAAGAAGCTGATTGTGATAAATTCTCTTCGCATAAACGCATTTGCTCCAGTACGGATGAAACCCGCAACTTCCTTCATTCTAACTGTTCCTTCATCCACTCTTAGAACTAAGTAGATCAAAAAACACACAATTAGAATTGCAAAAGCTCCAACGATAATTGAAATATATGCTAAATCCATAATTATGACCTTCTTAAGAAAATATCTGATATATATAACGTTTGCCTCATTTATTCAATTATTTGTATATCAATAAAGAAAAAACTATTTTAATTAGTTTCTTTTTATCAGTGATACAATATAGTTATAGTTGAGGTATTATTATATTGACGTAAATTCAATAAGTATAGTCTTTGTTTTATTTAGTATAGCATATATCTATGGATTTTTTTACGAAGATTTTATTATCCATGAGTTTGAAAAATACAATTAAGCTTTAAAGGAAAATTTCTCCATTAGTTATCTTATCTACTGATTCTTTGATAAATCACCATTATATTGGTTTAAAAGAAAGCTTGGAAAGAAAACTTATTATTGGTAGATTATAAAATTAGATAAGAAAATTAATCGTAAATAAAGGCGATAAAATATGAGAAGTTTTAAAGGTCGAGATATTATCTCTTTAAAAGATTTTGAACGTCACGAATTCGAACGTATATTTGAAGTTGCAAGAAAATTAGAACCTATAGCTCGTAACAGGAAGAATGTTGATTTATTAAAAGAAAAAACCATGGTTACAGCTTTTTACCAACCCTCAACTAGAACACGACTAGCTCATGAATCAGCTATGTTAAGATTAGGAGGAAAAGTAACGGGATTTTCTGATGCTAAGATGACCAGAGCAGGAGATTTCTATATGGAATCCATCAAGGATACTTTCAAGATGCTCGAGAATTATGGGGATGTCATTGTTATGAGACATTTCATGAAAGGAGCTCCAAAAGAAGCTGCTAAATGGGTAAGTATACCAATTATTAACGGCGGAGACGGATGGGGTGAACATCCTACACAAATCCTTACTGATCTCTACACAATTCTAAGAGAGAAAGGTCACATCGATGGTCTAAGATGGGTTGCTGTAGGTGATATGAGAATGAGGACAATGCACTCTCTAGGACATGCACTTACTCAATTTGACTGTCCTATCACTTTCGTAGCACCAGAGGGTATGAAAATGCCTGATGAATATAAAGAAGATTTCAGACGCAATGGTTTGAACTTTACTGAAGCAGATGATGTTCGCGAAGTTATAGCGGATGCTGATGTCATTCTAGTTGAACCTGTTGTCCAACCCGACTACACCAAATCTCGTGATGAAAGAGAAGGTGAAGTAGCTTTAACTCCACCTGAATTCCAGATAACCAAAGAGTTGCTTGAAACCAAAGCTAAATCTGATGCTGTATTGCTACACTCCTTACCTCGTATGGATGAAATCCCACCAGATGTAGATCAAACCCGATGGGCAAGATACTGGCAAGAAGGATTCTATGGTGTGGTAATGAGAATGGCTCTCATTTCATTAGTCTTAGGTGCAGAGGAGTAGGTGTATTAAATGCAATCTGACTTTCGAGGTCGTGACTTAATAGGTGACCTAGATTTTACCAAAGAAGAAGTAGATACCATTTTAGATGTAGCATGGGATCTCAAGAAAAAACGTGCTCTTGGAGAGAGACATGCTTATCTTATAGATAAGACTCTTTGTATGTTGTTTTTCTTCTCAAGCACTCGTACTCGAGCTTCGTTTGAAGCAGGTATGGCTCAACTAGGTGGTCATGCAGCTTTCTTAGAGAGCAGAACAACTCAAGTTTCTCATGGAGACACTGAAAAAGAACTTGGAGAAATATTGGGTAGATACTTCGATGGTATTGCTATCAGACATTGTGATTGGGGAGTAGGTAACAAATATATTAACAACGTTGCTTCCGCTTCTCGTTCTCCTGTTTTGAACATGCAATGTGATATTTACCATCCTCACCAATGTCTTGCTGATATTATGACTATAATTGAGAAAAAAGGCAGAAATCTTAAGGGAAAGAAAATAGTAGTTTCTTGGGCTTATGCCTCTTCATATCTGAAACCTATTTCTGTTCCACAATCTTTGGTATTACAGATGCCTCGTTTTGGACTAGATGTCACATTAGCACATCCTCCAGAATTCAAGTTAATGCCAGAGATCATGAAGCAAGCTCAAGAACAAGCTGATAAGTATGGTGGCAAGTTTGAGGTTGTTGATTCCATGGAGGAAGGCTTTAAGGGTGCTGATATCGTTTACGCTAAATCCTGGGGGCCTTTGTTAACAACTAATGATCCAGTAGATGGGAAGAAAATCCAAGACAAATATAAACACTGGATAACTGATGCTAAGAAAATGGCTTTAGCTGACAAAGATGCTATCTATATGCATCCATTACCAGCTGATCGAGATGTAGAAGTTACAAGTGAAGTAATGGATGGTCCTCAATCAGTAGTTTTTGACCAAGCTGAAAATAGGATGCATGCACAGAAAGCTGTAATGGCTCTTACAATGAAATAGGTGAAAACAATGAATGAACCAAAAAAAGTAGCTGTTGTAGCAATAGGTGGAAATTCTCTTATTAAAGACAAGCAACATCAAACCGTACAAGATCAATATGACGCAGCTAAAGAGACAGCTTACCATCTTGTAGACATGATTGAAGCAGGTTGGGATGTAGCTATTGGACATGGTAATGGACCACAAGTTGGCTTTATCTTACGACGAAGTGAAATTGCTCATAAAGTAGAGGGTATGCATGAGCTTCCTCTTGATGTCTGTGGAGCTGATAGCCAAGGAGCTATTGGTTATGCTCTTCAACAGAATATTCTGAATGAATTGAAAAGAAGAGGAATAAAAAAACCTGTAACTACAGTAGTTACTCAAGTTAGAGTAGACGCAAGTGATCCAGCCTTTCAAACACCAACCAAACCTATAGGAACTTTCATGGAAGCAGATGAAGCAAAACAAAGGAAAGAAGATTTAGGATGGAATGTGGTTGAAGATTCTGGTCGAGGTTGGCGTAGAGTGGTTGCTTCCCCATTACCTGTCGAAATTATGGAAATAGAAGCTGTTAAAGCATTGATAGCAGCTGGTGTTATAACCATCACAGTAGGTGGTGGAGGAATACCAGTTATCCAAACAGATGAAGGTGTTATTGGAACCGCAGCAATTATTGACAAGGATTTTGCATCTGCTTTTCTAGCTAAAGAGATAGATGCTGATATGCTTTTAATATCAACTGCTGTTGAGAAAGTTTCTTTGAATTTTGGTAAACCTGATCAAGTAGATTTAGATCGATTGACAGTTGCTGAGGCTAAGAAGTATCTTGATGAAGGAATACACTTTGCTAAAGGCTCAATGGAACCTAAGATCAAGGCAATTGTAAATTTCTTAGAACAAGGTGGTAAAGAAGCTTTAGTAACTGATCCAAAAAACATTGGTAGAGCTTTAAAAGGCGAAACTGGAACAAGATTTGTTCCTTAATTCTCTTTCTTTTTTATTTTCATTTTCTTGCAATAGGTAGCTCTACTCTCCATTTGCCATCAAATTGATGATAAGCACCAGCAACAGCACCAGCTGTTGGAACTAATCCTATCTCTCCTATACCCTTAGAACCAAAACCTAAAACATCTTCAGGTTCCTCAATAATTATAACTTCGACTTCTGGGGTATCCTTTGCTTTAACAATTTGAATATCTCTGAATTTCAAAGAATCTGGAAAGCCATTTGTTAGTGGAAAATTCTCTGATAATGTGTGACCGAGTCCCATATGTACTCCTCCTTCAATCTGACCCGCAACAGCCATTGGATTGATAGCTTTTCCGACATCATGAACTGCTATAATTTTATTGAGTTTTCCTTCTTCATCCAATAAAGCCATTTGGACTGCATAACTAAAAGCTAAATGTGTAACGGGATTATCAATTTTAGTTCCTGGTTTAACTGTAAATTTAGTTATATATTCTCCATGGAACTCCTCTCCAACCAAATCCTTTAGTGATTGGGTTTTTAGTGCTAAAGCAAGTTTTTCTGCAGCATGTTTTGCAGCCATTGAATCTAATCCTGTAGCTCTGGAAGCGGTTGTCATCCCGCATTTAGTTGTTGGATAACTGATAGATTTTACATTCATTTGAGAAGGTGATATGTCTGTTAACTCCGATACAACTTGAGTTAGGATGGTAAATAAGCCTTGACCCATTTCTGTGAATCCTGTAAGTATCTCTAATTGTCCACTTTCTAACACTTTGATGAGTACTCTTCCGGTATCCTCAAGACCATTACCTATTCCTGTGTTCTTAATACCACAAGCAATTCCAATTGGAACAGTAGATTTCTTGTAAATATTTCTGGCAGCATCAAGACACATCTGCATACCTACGACGGTTTTAGTCATCTTTTGACCTGTTGCAAATCTTTGTCCATCTTTCAAGATATTTTGTTCTCTTATGTCGAATTCATCTATAGCTTTCCCATCTTCTTGCATTTTGTCAACAATCATATTTAGACAAGTTTCAATAGCAAAAGATGTTTGATTTACTCCAAATCCTCTCATAGCTCCACAAGGTATGTTGTTCGTATAAACTGCTTTTGCATCAACATCCACGTTAGGAACATAATAGGGACCACAACAATGTCCAGCTGCACGTTCAACTACTTTAGCACCAACTGATGCATATGCTCCACTGTCCGCAATGAGTTTCATTCTTACAGCTGTTAGTTTGCCATTTTCATCTGCTCCAACTTCATAATCCATAATCATTGGATGTCTTTTTGGATGCATTCTGAGAGATTGCTCTCGAGTTAATACTGTCTTAATGGGTTTCTTCAAATGATATGCTGCAACAGCAGTTTGAGCTTGACACAAAAGATCTTCTTTTCCGCCGAAGGCTCCTCCATTTGTCACAAGTTCAACAATTACTTGGTTAGTATCGAGCCCTAACACTTCAGCAAGTTGACGTTGATCTTCATGGACCCCTTGACCTTGACTATAAACATGAATCCCGTTCTCTGTAGGTAGAGCTAGACAACTTTCAACTTCCATAAAAGCATGCTCAATTCTCTGAGTTTTGAACTGTTGTTTGATTACATATTTGGAATTATCTAATGCATCTTGGACATTACCTCTTCCAAAAAATGTATGGCCAAGTAAGTTTCCTTTTTCATGTAATTTTACTGCGTTTGCTGAAAGAGCTGTTTCAGGATCAATTATAGGTTTTAGAACTTCATATTCAACCTTTATCTTTTCAACAGCTGCTCGAGCATGAATCATAGAATCAGCTACAACCATCGCTAGAACATCACCAACATAATTGGTCGTTTCTCCTTCATCGATGAATATTGGCCAATCTGAAATGATGTGTCCAATTGTTCGTTTTCCTGGAACATCTTTAGCTATAATAATCCTTACAACACCTTTGGCATCTTTTGCTTTAGATGTATCGATTTTTTTAACGATAGCTCGAGGGTGTTCGCTCAATAGAAAAGCTCCATGAAGCATCTCCTCTGCTTCCATATCAGCTATGTAAGGTTTCTTTCCAAGAGCCATATCAATTCCTCTATATCGGGGGACGCTTGAACCAACTCCATCTTCTTTAGGTGTATATTCTCTTTCTAGACCATATTGTTCTCCAAATAATTGATCCCTTCTTGGAGGACCTGAGATATTGGTGTTTTTTGTTTGCCAATGTTCTTCTGCTGTTTCCATAGCATCTAGGATTCTTTGATATCCAGTGCATCTGCAAATGTTAATAGAGATTGCTTTGGCTTTCTCCTCTCTGGTTGAGGTGAGGTTAGCATCAAGAAACGATTTGATTCTCATAACAATACCAGGAGTGCAAAATCCACATTGAATCGCACCCTCTTTTACCATAGATTTAGAGATAATTTCTTGCTCTGCTCTATCTAATCCTTCAAGAGTGATAACAGATTTCCCTTCTATAGAATGAGGTTTTAAACGGCATGAAAGCATAGCTTTTCCATCTATGAGAACAGTACAAGCACCACAAGATCCTTGACCTGAACAACCGTCTTTGCAGCATTTAATTAAAAATACTTCTCTTAGAAGATATAAAACACTCATCCCTTCTTCATATTCTGCTTTTTTTTGTTCTCCATTAAGATTAAAAGATACTTCCATTACCTCACCTTGAAGGTTTCCCATTCTTCAATTGTGTTAAGATTGAGTGTAATAGTTGAATCCTTTACAGATATAATCTTTACTTTCTGTTTGTTAATTTGTTCTCTAATCTCATAATCCAGTCTGGAATCAATACTTCGAGAGAGTAAAGACTCAGAAAATTGTTTTGAGAGAAATACAGGATGACCTCTTTTGTCTTCGAATTCAGGAACTGTAACCGTAATCCCAGCATCTACCATCCCAACTATCAGTAGAATCCAGACTTCTTTTCTGGGACAAGGAACATCCACTGGAAGGATAAACATACCTTCAAAATCCAATTTAGATGCTTCTGACAATCCGCACTGTATTGAAGAAAAAACACCTCTCTCAGGAGAAGGATTAGTCACAATTATACAATCTTTAAGGAGAGGTACTTTTTCAAGATAGAGTTCCAGATCCTTTCCTAGTACAATGATGAAGTTTGATAATCCAATTTCCTTTAATTTCTCAATTTGATTTTGAAGAAAAGGTTCACCCTCGTAATCTAATAACCCTTTCGGAGAACCCATCCTTTTGGATTCTCCTGCAGCTAATATAATGACACATTTCTTTTCAAAACCCATTTTCATAGAACTAACCTTTCTTTTTTACATATTATCTATTCTTTATTTATTTTGAATACTACAGGATTTTTGTAATCGGGACTACAGATGGTTATTGTTTCTTCCTCATCTTCCCAAGGAAAACTTGCCCCCATTCTTATTGCCATTGCATAGGGGTAGATAACGTGAAAAGCTGCAGAACAAATTTTTCCTCGATCTTCAGGATAGTTATATTTATCTCCTATTTTGTGACCTGAGTTGCAGGTTCCAGCTTCAAGGATATCAATAACTTCAATTGTAATTTTTTTATCTTCTACCATTCCTAATCTTCCTCCTTTTTCTTCAATACCTCAAACAATAGTTCTCGTAGGTCTTGATCAGTTTTACCAGTAAATCGTTTGATGATATAGGTTATCTGACCAAAATGACTATGTTCATGTGTTAAGAGTCCAGCAATCAGTTTCGCTCTAGTTGTTTTAGATGAATTAAACTCAGTCTCAATCTCTTCATCTTCTATCTCTGATGTAAGCTCTTCCATTGCTGGTCTGATAATACTAGATACTTTAGCAAATTCTGCTTTGATTTCTTCAAGTGTATATGTTCCTTCTGGTTCTTTTCCATACGTTAAACCCATTGGGCTAGACTCAATTTCAACTCCAGGAATAGTATTTCCTATCCAAATAAAAGCTCCAAGAAGATGACGAAAGATGTGTTCTGGTGTCCATAATTTTTCACCAAGTTGGGCATGCCAGACATTTTCAGGAAGTTGTTCAAGCAACAAGAAGAAATGATTTCTTTCTCTTTCAGTTGCATTATATAGATCGATTAAACGATACATAGGACAAAATATAGGTATTAATATTTAAAATACTTATGTACCTTGTAGGAAAATGTGTACATTTATTAATAGACTTGTAAATGAAATAATAACATGAAATCCAAATCTCTTCTGATCATAATAAGTATAACTCTGAGTTTAATTTTAGTTCCATCAGTAGCAAACTTATCAACCTCTTCAAGCTTCCAAGCAGATAACAACAATCTCAACGTTATTTTGTTAATTGGAGATGGAATGGGCTTTGAACACGTTCAGATTTCTGAATGGGTGGAATTAGGAACATCAGACAATTTTGATTTTCGTAATCAATCTGTATCTGCTTCTGTTACTACATATTCAGCTGATCATGCAATTACTG